>CACYEC010000165.1 GCA_902773225.1 uncultured Bacteroidales bacterium | reverse complement strand
GGTCTTGATTTGCGGAAACAACGTCTGCAAATGGTCAAAAAGTTCACCAATGGAGAAAGTGGTCCGTTCGGGTGCCTTGATGCGCGTTAACTGGCGGTAACTCTCTACAAAGTCGAGTAATGAGTGGCAACGGCGGTTGATGACGGCGAAGGCTTCGTTTTCATTGGTCAAAGTCTCGCTAATGGAAATGATGGGTGTGAGGGAGTTCATGATTTCGTGCGTCAACACACGGATGAGTTGTTGCCATGCTTCCATTTCCTGACGTTGCATCAGCATAGACACGTCTTTCAGTGCCACAACGAGGCGACGCTTACCGTCGATGCGCAGTAGAACGGTGGAAAGGGCACACCCGTCCACCACATCAACATGGTCGGCAATGGCTTGGAGAATCGATGATGGAAGTGAGTTTTCTGGGGTCATCACTTTCGCCGCATGGTTCATCCAGTCGATACGTCCATCTGTGGTGCTGACAAAGAGCGCCGTATCCACATTTTCCGTCAGTTGTCGCAGATACAGCAACTGCCGCTCGCCATCAACCAGTCGTGCCTGCAGTTTCTCGTTCTCTTTTTCTGTCTCATGATAAGCATAGCGCAAGCGGTCGATGCGCCCATACATCGAGACACACAGCCACAGCAATGCTACACACAAAGAAATGGATGGCCATATCAGCCGGACATGGATGCTGACGACCAAACACACGATAAGGACCATTAGCCCTATAATATAAAATAGGTATGTGTTCATTTGTTCAGTTTTCTATATAATGCAAACCTCGTGATTCCCAACAACTCGGCAGCACGTGTTACATTGCCTCCCGCTATCTGCATGGCTCGCTCAATGGCTTCCTGTTCCAGTCGTTCAAGGTTCAGTGTCTGTGTCTGTGTCGTTCTCCGTGACGTCTCGTTCAACATGAAGTCTTGTGCGCAGAGGGCTGACCCCTTGGCCAGCAACACGGCACGCTCCACGGCATGCATCAGTTCGCGCACATTGCCTGGCCATGTGTGGCGCAGCAGTTTCTGGCGGGCATCGCGATTGAGCGTCTTAATCTCCTTATTATATTTGTTCGCGTAAATATGGAGGAAATGTTCTGCCAACAAAATGATGTCCTCACCTCGTTCACGCAACGGGGGGATGGTGATTTCGATGGTGTCGATTCGGTAGAGCAAGTCCTCACGGAATCGCCCTTCTACCACCTCGTTGTGGATGTCGGCATTAGTGGCACTGAGGAGTCGGACGTCGATGGACGTCACTTGTGTACTGCCAAGACGGGAAATCTCGCGACGCTCGAGTGCGGCAAGCAACTTGGACTGAAGGGGGAGGGGAAGATTCCCTATTTCGTCAAGGAAGAGTGTACCGCCATTGGCTGTCTCCATCCGTCCTGCCTTTGGCTTGTGGGCATCGGTGAATGCTCCTTTCTCATAACCAAAAAGTTCACTCTCGAACAGTTGCTCTGGCACGCTGCCCAAGTCGATGCTGACAAAGGGTTTTGTGGCACGTTGGGAAAGGGCGCACAACTGACGGGCTATCACATCCTTACCCGTACCGTTCTCTCCCAGAATCAGCACGTTGGCATCGGTCGGTGCCACCTGTGCCACCGTCTGCAACACCCGTTGCATCACTGGACTCTTACCGATAATGGTTGGGGCTGCTGTTGCGCCGAAAGGTGATGCCGCCACCTCCATGCGCTGTTCTAATAGTCGGTTCTTATGTCGTTCCTGGCTCAGTTCAATACCAGCAAAGAGCGTAGCTAATAGTTTGGAGTTATCCCATGGCTTGGTGATGAAGTCCGTGGCGCCACTCTTCAATGCACGCACTGCCTTGTCGGCATCAGAGTAGGCTGTCATCAGGATGACCACTGCTTGTGCATCGCGATGCAGGATGTGTTCCAACCACTCGAAACCCTCCTCACCGCTGATGGCATCCCGACGGAAATTCATGTCCAACAACACCACATCTGGGTGCAACTGGTCGTAGAAACGGTCTATCTGTTCGGGATTTTTAGTCACACGGATATCTTCCAACAATGGCTTCAACAACAGATTAAGCGCAAAGAGGATATCCTCATTATCGTCAATCACAAGAATCTTGCCTTTTTTCTTTTCTTCCATCTTCTTTTTTACCAAAAAACTTTAACTACTCAGCCATCTCCCTGAAAGGAATGCCTCTGATATGGACAACATGTCCCTGAAAGGAATGCCTCTGATATGGACTACATGTCCCTGAAAGGAATGCCTCTGATATGGACTACATGTCCCTGAAAGGGACGTCTCTTAGTAACCGTGGGTGCATGGAGCGAAGCGGAATGCACCTACGGCTCTCATGCGAATACCAATTACCCATCGACCCTCCAAGGGTCGCCCATCGTTTGCCGCCTCTGATATGGACAACATGTCCCTGAAAGGGACGTCTCTTAAGACTGATTGGTTACCAAAAACTTCTTTACTGGCAAAAATAAAGAAAAATCTTCATATTAAATCCTCTATAATCAGTTAAAAATCCAACACAACCTGTTATTGTCTCGTTTTTGTTCGTTTTCGCACATTTTTGTGCGAAATCGCACGTTTGTACATTCTATAATCATAAGAACGATTCACAGAAAAATCATAGAAAAAAACATCTTTAACTTAAAAAAAACGTATTGATAATTGTCGGTTCATTATTTTTTTGTACATTTGCGTTTACTTTGTATCCTCTCACGGTATATAGGGCGGGCTACGGCCTTTTTCTATATATCGACTGGATTTATGAAATCACAATTAAAACCTAACATACAATGTCAGAATTAATAGGGCATATATCCCAGATTATCGGACCGGTGGTTGACGTGCAGTTTACTGGAGACGACATCGACAAGCGACTGCAGTTGCCAAGCATCAACGAGGCGCTGGAGATTGTCCGCGACAACGGACGGCGACTGGTGGTCGAGGTGCAGCAGCACATCGGCGAAGACATCGTACGCTGCGTGGCAATGGACTCCACCGACGGATTGCGCCGAGGCATGAAGGTGCGTCCTACTGGCAGTGCCATTATGATGCCGGTGGGCGACCAAATCAAAGGCCGAATGCTGAATGTGGTGGGTGAGCAAATCGACGGTATGAAACCGTTCGACATGACTGGCGCTTACCCCATACACCGTGAGCCTCCGAAGTTCGAGGACCTCTCTACGGTCCAGGAGATGCTGACCACGGGTATCAAAGTCATCGACTTGCTTGAACCCTACGCCAAGGGTGGTAAGATTGGACTTTTTGGGGGTGCAGGAGTGGGAAAGACGGTGCTCATTCAGGAACTTATCAACAACATCGCCAAGGGACACAATGGTTACAGTGTGTTCGCCGGAGTGGGAGAGCGTACACGAGAAGGCAACGACTTGCTTCGCGAGATGATAGAATCGGGTATCATTCACTATGGCAAGGAGTTTGAGAAAGGTTTGGAAGAAGGAAAATGGGACCTCTCCAAGGTGGATTACAATGAAGTGGCAAAGTCGCAGGTAAGCCTGATTTACGGTCAGATGAACGAACCGCCTGGAGCCCGTGCTTCGGTGGCTTTGTCGGGCTTGACTGTCGCTGAGTCCTTCCGCGACGCTGGAAACAAGGACGGGCAGAGCAGCGACATCCTTTTCTTTATCGACAACATCTTCCGTTTCACTCAGGCTGGTAGCGAGGTGTCGGCATTGCTCGGACGTATGCCGTCGGCTGTGGGATACCAACCTACATTGGCCACCGACATGGGACGTATGCAGGAGCGCATTACCTCTACCAAGTATGGGTCCATCACCTCCGTTCAGGCTGTGTATGTGCCGGCGGATGACTTGACTGACCCGGCGCCTGCCACTACCTTCACACACCTCGACGCCACCACTGTGCTTAGCCGTAAGATTGCCGAACTGGGTATCTACCCTGCCGTCGATCCGCTGGAATCGACTTCCAGAATACTCGACCCTAACGTGGTGGGAGAGGAACATTACCAGACCGCTCAGAGGGTGAAGCAGATTCTTCAGCGCAACAAGGAATTGCAGGATATCATCTCTATTCTCGGTATGGACGAACTTTCTGATGAGGACAAGACCACTGTGAACCGTGCACGTCGCATACAGCGTTTCCTCTCACAGCCCTTTTCTGTGGCGGAGCAGTTCACCGGCGTGCCGGGCGTGATGGTCAGCATGGCCGACACCATCAAGGGATTCAAGATGATTCTCGACGGAGAGGTCGATTATCTGCCTGAACAGGCTTTCCTCAATGTCGGAACTATCGAAGACGCCATCGAGAAAGGCAAGAAACTGATGGCTGCGGCACAATGACCTTTCTGCGTAAGGGAATCTCAGAAGACGTGTAATAACTAAAGGAGAGAAGAATGATGAAGTATGACCATCTGACCCTTGTGATACTCACCCCAGAAAAGGAGGTTTTCCGTGGTGATGTGGCATCAGTGACACTGCCAGGAACCAAGGGACGTTTCCAAGTGCTGCCCAACCACGCCCCTTTGATATCATCTTTACAGGAGGGGAATGTGGTGTATGTAGTGGGGGCTGAAGAACAGACCCTCCATGTGAAAAACGGTTTCGTTGAAGTCAACGGCGAGAATGTGAATGTCTGTGTGGAACTATGAGCAGGCTTCCTTATCCTCTTGCCGTATTGCTGCTGATGCTGTTGTTGGCTGTGGTCTTCCATCTTGTGGCGATGAATATGAGCCAAGGGGGGCAATTCCCCATCGTCGCTCCTTACGTGGTAGCCGTTTTGACTGCGCTTTATGCATGGTTAAACCTTTACTTTTACAAATCATCACAACAATCTGATAATAAGCGTCTTATGAATGTGATTCTCGTATTGAAGATTGCCCGGATGTTCTTCTTTCTCTTGGTCTTTCTCGTTTATTGTTTAGCAGTTGGCGAGAAGATAATTGGTTTTGCATTGGAACTGATTTGTATGTTCTTTGCCTATCTCGTTTACGACACCATCTTCTTGGTGAGGATGCAGAACGAAAAGAAAAAAGTGAAACATGAATAGATTGAAACAAGCATATTGGGTCTTCGCGCTGACGGTGGTTTTTCTGTTTGCGCCATGTGCTCTCTCTAACGCTCAAGAGCAGGGTGATACCACATCGGCGGAAACTACTATGGCGGAAACTGAGAATGACCTCGATTTGGGCGAAATCATTTTCGGTCATCTGGGCGACTCTTATGAGTGGCATATCACCGACATCGGCGACACGCGGCTGGCTATGCCTTTACCTGTGATTGTCTATAGCAGTCAGTCTGGATGGCATTGTTTCCTCTCTAACCGTTTTGAGGAAGCCGAGGAAGAACATGGTGAAGGTGCGGATGTGGAAGGACTGATGATTGCACATGGTGGCGACCACAACGGAAAGATTGTGGAGATGGTGAACGGTGAACTGAAACGTCCGTTGCTCGACATCTCAATCACCAAGAATGTGCTGTCGCTGTTCATCAACGTGTTGTTGTTGATTGTCATTATACTCGGGGTGGCGCGTTGGTACAAAGGTAAAAAGCCTGCCGATGCAGCGCCCAAAGGATTTGTCGGACTGATGGAGATGTTCATTATGTCGGTCGAAAACGACATCATACGTCCATGTGTGGGCAAGGATTATAAGCGATATTCGCCTTACTTGCTTACTGCTTTCTTCTTCATCTTCTTCTCTAACCTGATGGGACTGGTCCCTATCTTCCCTGGAGGTGCCAACCTGACAGGAAACATCGCCATCACCATGGTCCTGGCGTTGATGACCTTCTTCATCACTAACTTCGGCGCCAACAAGCATTACTGGAAAGACATCCTCTGGCCCGATGTGCCCACATGGCTGAAGTGCCCTGTGCCTCTGATGCCGGCGATAGAACTCCTTAGTATTTTCACGAAACCGTTCGCACTGATGGTGCGTCTCTTTGCTAACATCCTTGCGGGACACTCCATCATCCTCTCATTAGTCTGCATCATCTTTGTCACAGCCAAGTTTGGCGCTGCGGTTTGTGGAAGTATGACATTGGTGTCTGTACTGCTCAGTTTGTTCATGAACATGCTCGAGCTGTTGGTTGCCTACATCCAGGCATACGTATTCACAATGCTTTCCTCAATCTTCATCGGAATGTCGAGGGAGGAGGGACACGAGAAATAAAAACGAACTCGATTTCCTTGATGACGACCTCGTTATCACGTCATAACGAAATAACGTGATGACGAATAAATCAAAAAAGAAAAAACTAAAAATTATAATAACTATAAAAACTTAAAGATTATGATGTTATCAATTATGCTTTTACAAGCAGCAACGGGCCTCAATCTGGTCCAGTTGGGAGCCGCACTTGGTGCGGGCATAGTAGCAATAGGCGCAGGTTTCGGTCTTGGCAAAATCGGTAGTTCCGCTATGGAAGCCATCTCACGTCAACCCGAGGCTGCAAGCGACATTCGTGCCAGTATGATCGTCATCGGTGCCCTTCTCGAGGGTGTCTCCCTCTTCGCTGTGATTGTTTGTGTGTTGTGTCTGTTCATCAAGTAATAAGCCATGTCACTACTTGTTCCAGATACAGGATTGGTGTTCTGGATGCTTGTGGCATTTCTGATTCTCTTGTTCATCGTCGGTAAGT
>CACYEC010000164.1 GCA_902773225.1 uncultured Bacteroidales bacterium | reverse complement strand
GCGCTTCAGGATGGGCTTGAACCAACGACCCCATGATTAACAGTCATGTGCTCTAACCAACTGAGCTACTGAAGCGGGTATGTGACGATAAAAACTTCTTGAAATGGAGAATAATACTTATTTAATTAACATTTGGCATCACCGTCCGTCTTTATCGGGTGCAAAGTTAGTTCGTTCCGTTGAAACTACCAAAGGTTAAGCAAAAAAATATTTGGAAAAAGTCGAAAATGAGTGTTTGAACACACGTTTTTTATCACTTTACATCCGAAATTGGGTTTACACCTTGGGGAATTCGGCTATTAATTGCTATTTTTGCATCAGTTTTTTTGAGGATGCGATAAGTCGCGCCATTTCTGCATAGTAAATGAATTGAACTGGTCGAGCAAGAATCCAGAGTGAAGGTAGTTATTGTCAACACATCAGAGAAGGTGGGCGGTGCGGCCATAGCGGCTAACCGACTGATGGAAGCGCTGAAGAAAAACGGAGTCAGCGCCAAGATGATTGTACGCGACCGCCAGACCGACAAAATCTCGGTGGTGGCCGTGAAGCAACAGAATTGGCATCTGGCTCTCAACTTCCTATGGGAGCGTGGAGTCATCTTCCTATCCAACTGGCTGAGCCGAAAGAACCTCTTCCAAATCGACATCGCCAACACTGGCACGGACATCACCTCCATGCCCGAATTCCAACAAGCCGACGTTGTGCATCTACATTGGGTAAACCAAGGCTTCCTCTCGCTCGACAACATCGACAAAATCCTACACTCGGGGAAGAAAATCGTAGTGACTATGCACGACCAATGGTATTTCACGGGTATTTGCCACTACAGCGGCGACTGCCTTCACTACCGCGAACACTGCCACAGTTGCCCGCTCATCCACGGACGAAGAAAGAAAGACATATCCTGGAAGGTCTTCAACCGCAAACGTCGCATGTATGCGGATGCCGACATCACTTTCGTGGGATGCAGCCAGTGGATTGCGGACCTCGCTCGTTCTGCTTCCCTACTAAAAGACAAGAAAATCGTCAGCATTCCCAATGCCATTAATATGGATGTGTTCCATCCACAAGACAAGACTTTGGCACGCCAGAATCTTGGACTGCCCAATGACAAACGGCTGCTTCTCTTCGGTTCGCAACGAATCACCGATGAACGCAAAGGTTTCAAATTCTTGGTGGAGGCATGTGAGCATATCCAGCACAAGAACCCCGAATGGACTGACAAAATAGGCATCGTGGTGGTAGGCGCAAAGTCCGCCACCATTGAGTCGTCCCTACCCTTCCCTGTCTATGCCGTTGACTATGTGAGCGACGAGAAGAGCATGGTTGAGATTTACAACGCCGTTGACCTTTATGTCACTCCCTCACTGCAGGACAACCTGCCCAACACCATCGTCGAGTCTATGGCATGTGGCGTGCCTTGTGTGGGCTTCCGCGTGGGAGGTATCCCTGAGATGATTGACCATGAGAAAAACGGTTATGTTGCACGCTACAAAGATGCTCACGACTTCGCCAACGGCATCCTCTGGGCTTTAGGCGAGCACTACGACAATCTATGCAAACAAGCCTACCAAAAGGCTGTCGCCACCTATTCAGAAAAGAGTGTAGCAGAGCAATACAAGAAGATATACGAATGATTACGCTCATCACCGTCACCTACAACGCCATCGACACTTTGGAACGCACACTGCGCAGTGTGGAACGGCAGACCTACCGTAAGGTACAACATATCATCAAGGACGGAGGGTCGAAAGACGGAACTGCGGCCTTGGCAGAGGCCTATCGACAACGCAATCCCCAGTCCGACATCATTGTCGTGAGCGAACGCGACAAAGGACTCTACGATGCGATGAACACCGCTATCAGCATGGCAACAGGCGACTATGTGTGTTTTCTGAACGCCGGCGACACCCTTCATGCTCCCGACACCCTCCAACGACTCGTAGAGGCATTGCCCAAGGAAGGTGAGGCAGGTGTGGTCTATGGCGACACCGACATTGTGGATGACGATGGAAACTTCATACGCAAACGACGCCTTTCACCGCCAGAACGACTACGCAGCGGAAGTTTCCGCAACGGCATGATGGTATGCCACCAGGCCTTCTATGCCAACCGCAAGATTATTCCTTTCTACGACACCCAATACCGTTTCTCAGCCGATTTCGATTGGTGTGTGAAAGTCATGAAAGAGGCTGAGAAAAGAAATCTGCCTATGGTCAACACCCACCTGGTGCTGGCCGACTATCTCTCGGAAGGCATGACCACCCAGAATCATGAGGCCTCCCTCCGAGAACGATTCCGCATCATGGTCAAGCACTGGGGATGGATAAGCACCTTAGCCCACCATGCCTGGTTCGTCATCCGCGGAATAATGAAGAAATAAGAATGAGTCTGCGCTTATACAGTAGCGCACAACACTTTGAAGATGGCACATATTTCGAATGGCTTATAGCACTTGGAAAAATAAGCACGATTAATCGTGCTTATTTTTCCAAGTGTACATAACATACTGATAATCAATAGATACCGAGTGAAAAATAAGAAGAACAACTTGAGAAAGACACAAGAAATCAGTCTAAAAAGCCTATTTCCCGTACTTTAGCAGCACCTCTGCTACATCGTGGGTTAGCGATTGGAGGTTGAAAGAACGCTCGGCTAACTGACGTCCACACTCGCCCATCCGACGAGCCTCTTCGGGATGACTGGAGATATACTCCACCGCATCGACCCAGCCTTGCTCATCACCTGGTCCCAACCATACTCCACAACCTTCGCGCTCGATGTCGAAAGGCATCTGCGGATTGCGTGTGCAAAGTATGGGCAACCGCATGGCGAGTGCCTCAGCCACAGTGGTCAGACCTACGGTATAGTTGGTCGGCATACAGCATATCACCTCGCAGGCAGCCATATTCACCCGCTGAGCCAACTCGCCTGGCATCAAGCGGTTGAGGAACGAGGCGTTGATATTGGAACCCATCTCTATTCCTTCCAACTGCTTATCGTAGTCAATACTACCGTTGCGATGGTTGAGATACAACTCCAAGGGTGCGCCTGCGCGATTGAAAGCGCGGATTAGCGTGGCATAGTCGCGACATTCCTTGCCAGTGGAAATGAAACCCTGACGACGAACCTCGCCTGCCTCTCTCATCACATGGTCATAGAAGTCGAGGTCTGGCCCCCAATGCGCGACATGCATACGGTCAGGCCGTGCCTTGACAGACTTCAAGGAGTCGCTGACCAGTTTCTCGGAAAAGAAGAACATCTGGTCGATACCGCGGTAGAAAAGCCGCGCGACACGCTCACGGAACCAACCTTTTGATTCGACAACAGGCTGGTGGTGCCATATCACCACAGGACGACGGAACAACCCTAAAGCACGAAGGAAGATGATAATCTCAAGCCCTCGGAAAGAAGTGCCATAAAGTACGTCGTAGCGTTCACGGCAAGTGAGGATGCGCCAAGTGTTGTAAAGCGTTAACTTCCAGTGTACAGTGGTGGGATTAAACTGGTGTAGGACCATGTCGATGCCATAATCCTTGAAGTGAGTGGCGCCATAGAGCAGATGTCCCGGGAAAAGGTGCTCATGCCACTCGCGCCATATACGTTGTATGTCCTGCGTATGATAGTAGTAAATCTTCATCGTCTATGCATTTTAGGCGAAGCCAACGGTCAACGGTGTTTCTTCTTTCCCGTCAACTTGTTGAACCGTGCCTTGATTGACTGCCAGATGTAGGAGAAGTTGCCGTAGCGAAGGTTCAGAACCAGTTCCTCCATGGAGTAGCGCACTTTCTGCATGGGGTGATTCCAGGCATTGGTTTTATAGACATGTTCCTTATAATCCACGTACTCCATTACGTATTTTGGATGCTTCAGAGGGAAGGTGAGTTCGAACCGTTTCATGGTGAACATCCTGCGCAACCGACGGGGGAGGGTCTGCAACGAACCACCATAATGCACGGAACCACCTACAGGACCAAGGTTATTGACCATGTTGCGGGTTGGCACGATAGCCAGCCCTGAGTTGAACATCATATAAGGCCAGAAGATACTTTCGTAGTAAGCCTTGCCAAGCGCACGATGGTCGTTAGCCATACGGATGATATCCTTGCGGTAGCCACGAGCCTCGATGAGGTGACAGAGTTGACGCATGTTGAACTCGTCGTCAAGGTAGGTGTAGTCACCATCCCACTCATTGACTACCCTACTCCAACTGGCCCATCCCCAAATAGAGAAGGTGGAAGTGAAGAAATAGTCATAAGGCACGTCGGGTGTCACCTCGTCGCTGTTGAATCCCGACACCATCACGACGCGACGATCGTCCTCGTACTTGTCGAGCATCTCCTTGCAGAAACGGATGAAACTGACTGATGGGATGCTGTCGTCCTCAAACACCACACATTTGTCGGTCAGTGAGAATGCCCACCGCTGGGCATTGTAGTTGGAAGGGTCGCAACCAGCGTTCACCGTCTGGTAGTTGCGACGCACCTCACATTCCCAGTCTATGTGGCTCACCACCTCACGGCAAGCCTCTATGCCTGCCATATCACAATCACCACGAGGACCGTCCTGATAGAGGAACAACTTGGAGGGGCGTGCTTGACGAATCTGCTCAAACACCAGCTTCAAGGGTTCGGGACGATTGAAAAACAGGATGAGGACACCTATGTCAACTTCTGATGGATACATTTGATGAAATTAGAGTGAATGGGACAGAAAAACTTTAATGGTCTATGCTCAATGGTCAAATCCTATTTCCTTCCGAAAAGATATTTCCTCATGAACGGGTTCATTCTCAAAACGTTCGAGACAATCACACAGAAAGCGATGACCAACAAAGCCACGAGGATGCCGAGTGAAGTGTCGAGGATGAAGTTATGGCGGTGGGTGTCGAAATACTCGCCGAGCACTCTGAGGTCGGGGATGAAAAGGAAGTGGATGAGGTAGATGTCGAGGGTTCGTACGCCGATGTACTGCAATCCACGACCTATGACGCGATCCTTGGTGAAACTGTCCTTGTAGTATCTGAAAAACATGAATACGATGGTGAGCATGATGTACATGGTCAGTGTACGGGGCAAATTGGTCCACTGGAACTGCAGGTTGTGCCATTTCAGCACATCGAAAGCGCAGAAGAACACCAATACCACAATCAGGGGGAGGAACCACTTGGAATCGAACAGCCTCTGGAACCGGTCCCAATAGCGGTGGACGATGTTGCCGTAAAGGAAGAAATGGAAATACTGCATGACCTGGAACAGGCTCGTCGCATCGAGGAAAGCCGCATCACGAGGCTTATGCCCCATGGCATAGTCGAACCATTTGGGCATGAAGCATGTGGCATAGACCCCTACGGCGAGAAGCCAGAGGATGAAGACCGGGACCCATGTGTGCCAGCGGAGACGAGTGGTGAGGTAGTCGAAGATGTAATAGACAATAAACATAATGAGGAGCGTCCACGTGAACCAGTAACCGCCCTTGGTCGGCGACTTCAGAATCTCCTGCAGCCCCGGCCAAAACTTGGGTTGCAGCACCACTACTGCGGCAATCAGGAACACCACGGTGGGGATGACCTGTATCTTCACTTTCTTCCATATCATCATGCCCAAGCGGCCAAGAGTCCAATTGAAATCGGCCTTGTAGGCAAGAAAACCGCTGATGAAGAAGAACAACGGCATACGGAACAAGACCAAGAAGGTCATGGACGGGGAGAAACGGGCGTTCTCCTTGAATCCCATCAGACATATATGATAGGCCACGACGAGAATCATCGTGAAACCTCGGAGAGCGTCGAGCCACTCCAATCTCTGTTTTTTCTCTGCCATAGTTATCTGCTTTTTTCGTTAAACCTGGTTTTCCAACAAATCGAGTTAACAAAATTTCGATATAACGTGATAACGATATAACGGAATGACGATATAACGGAAAAACTCAGAATGATATAGAGATTCTTCATCTCTTCTCTACATCTGTGGTCCTGTGTTTGTCGATGAGTTCCACCAGAGTACCGCTCTCTCCAGTTTTCACTTTGCGCACGAACATCTTGCCCGACTCCACCACCAACGGATAGTCGCTTTCGTTCATTACCTTCATCCCCGTATCACGATCAATGTAATGCAAAGGGGTGATGTCGGCCAACGTGGTGTAGTTGCCTATCTTCAGCATACATCTGACTGCATGTTCCGAATTGAACACGATGGTGTGTATGAGCGTCGTGACAGGACCGAACTGATTGGAGAAGTACTCCTTGATCTCAGGCACGTTCTTGTACTGGTCCACCACATACTCGGCCAAACCCTGAGTGATGCAGAACCATGCGCTTCCCTTGAACAAATGGTAGGTCTTCTTGCCCACCGCAAAGTTCAACTGTTTACGGTAGCCAGTGGCGGCAAGGGCTCGTTTGAGGAGACTACGCACCTTGCTGAGACTGTCGCGCCCCACAAATGGTACATTGGGCATGGGACGGGCGATACGGTAAAGTTCCTTGTGCTCCATCTTCACCTCTGGCGTATCGAGTTCGATGCCATAGATGAACTCACGACCCTTGTGTTGCCTGAGGAATTGACTGATGCGCTCGTTGCTCCATAGTGGATAATCCATACCGCTGAGCATGATAAGGTAGTCGAACTGACGGCGGTTGCGGAGAGCCGATTCCAAAAGGGTAATCTGCACTTCCACTTCACTCATGTCTCCACCCACCACATCAATCCTAGGACTGACAAAATGCACATTACGTTTGTTTTTCAACAAATTGCGGAACGGCTTGATTTCGCTCTTGGCATCCACATGAATGAAGTATTCGGCTGTCACATGCAGTGACTCCACAAGCCTCATCAAATGATCAGGGTCGGTGTGCGCGGATATCAAATAAGCAATGTTCATATTATTGTTGTTATTTGTTAATCTATTGTTTATCTCCAGATTATTCTTTTCTGTGCCTGTGGAAAAGATAGGCGAGCGACTCGCGCAGAATCTTCGCGCCTAACACCCACAACAAAACAAGATAGGTCAAGATGGCTACCACCATTCGCAACGCAAGGCGAACATATAGGGTGGAGAATTCCTTGCCAGCATAAAACGCCACCAACATCGCCACTACAGCTATCCCTAAAAAAGGGAGCATATCGGTCAGCACCTTCCACAAACCCAACTGAATCTCGCGCCAGAGGAAATAATGCCAAAGCAAGAGCCAGAGGATGGTCAACACCACATAACCCGTTACCATTAAGGGAATGCCAGTAACACCAAACAAAGAGACCTTCGTATAATGCAAACCGCACAACAGCAGAAGCATAACCAAATCCAGAGAGATGATGTTGTACATATATACATCGCTCTTGCCGCGACTGATGATGAAATTGGTGTAGAGCGTGGTGACGGGCATGAAAGCACCTGCCACACAAAGCATCTGCAAGATGCGGGCACTGGGCAACCATTTCTCGGTGAGCAACAACACGATGAAGTCGCTCGACACCAATGCCAAACCCAGCATTGCAGGAAAGGAAATGAAGCAGGTAAAACGAAGCATCTTGCGGAAAACCTGACGCTGACGCTCTGTGTCTTTCCCTACTTCCACAAACATGGGCTGAGCCACCGACTGCACCATACCGGTAATGGTCTGGCTTCCCATCATGTTCCATTTGTTGGCTTGATTATAGACACCGACGGTGTCGCTGTCATAGAAACGACCGAACAAAATGGAGAACACATTGTTGTTGATGGCATTGAAAATATTGGTTATCAGCATCTTCACACTGAATCCGAACATCTCCTTAATCGGTCGGAAACTGGCATCAAACGATGGGCGGAAACGAGAGAACCACCAACTCAACAATGCCACAAACAACACGAACACAATCGACTGTGTGGCAATACCCCAGTAGGCCATGCCGTTGACAGCCATCAACACACCCACCGTACCCGAGGCTAACAACGCCACAAGACTTGTAATAGACTGCTCTTTCACCCTCAACTGCTTGAAAAGGATGGCGCGTGGCACTATCGACAGACTGGCCACCACAAAACCTATGAAAGCATAGCGGGCGAGCCAAAGCAAACGAGGCTCGTTGAAGAAACGAGCAATCAATGGAGCACAAAACCAAAGCAGGATGTAGATGCAGATACTGACACTGATATTGAACCAGAAAACCGAATTGTAGTCATGTCGGGTGGCGTCACGCTTATTGGTCAACGCCGAGACAAAACCACTCTCCTGCAACGATGCGGCAATGGTGGAGAAGATGGCCAGCATACCCACCAGTCCGTAGTCCTCGCGAGAAAGGATGCGGGCAATCACCACACCGAACACGGCATTGAGCAACTGCATCATGCCATTGCTCAAACCACCCCACAAAATGCCACGGGCTGTCTTGTCCTTCAATGTCGGCTCCTGAATCTCCATCTAACCTTATCTTGTGATTCCTTTTGCGCTTGATAAGCCCACGTTGATTGTTGTTTTATTGCAAGGACATGGAGTTTCTAATCCCTACAAACTGCAAAAATACTATTTTTTTCTCAATTCCATCCAAAACCACGGAAAATTATTGCTGAATACAAAAATAAAGCAGAACGAGCCAGGGCATCAAGCCACGGTTTCATAAGCAGGAAATAAGCGGAAGGTATCCTTTCCCACCAAAAATAATCAGATACAAAACAAACCCCATGTAAACATTTTTACAAAAAAAAGACTCTTTCTTCTTTTTTTTAAGGAAATTAGTATATATTTGCAACTTCATGTAAGTGTGAGCGCCACATACCACAAAGCGGTATCACAAAACAAAATGATGACGATTATATTAACCCAACTTATACACTGACTTTAGAATGGAACACTTAATTGCTGATTCAGGTATTCATTTCATCACAAGTGAACTAAAATTCAACCCTTCAGAACCTCTGATACTGAGCAACGGCAGAACATTGAAATACACGTTCTACGATGGTATAGATTTTCTTGAGGGTACAAGGATTTTCGACTTGATGTACTACCATAACCAAGAAGGTAAATACATACCATTAGGAGAACTCCAGAATGCCCTTGGAGCCATCGTCCGTCGTCCCAACGGACGGGAGGAACTCGACGAAACGGGAATGCCAGTCATGACCCCAGGATTCTCCACCACACTCTTTACCACTTACGGCGATGACGACGAAGACTTGGTCAGCATCAACTCGCTGCAGTCGTTCAGAGTGAAAGACCCCAAGGACTCACGCTCACAGGTAGCTGCTTTCGACCTTTTGCTCGACAAGTGGTTGCCCATGCCGATGTTCTACAAGGAGATTGATGGCATCACCAGCAATATACCTATGGGCTGGTGCCGCATGAAGATGACCAAGATTGGTGACGGAGACAAGAAAGGGGAAGGGATTTACCAGTTGATATGGGCTTTCGACACCCAAATGGGCGAAGACGAACTGTCTATCCTACGTCCCTACATCAACCGTGAGGAAAGCGAAAGCGCAGAGTTCTGCCTTTGCAACAAGGCCGACTTGTTCATGGACTTCCTATCCTCCAGTGATGACTTCCATGCCTTCTCCGAGTATATCGCCACACTCTTGGGTATCGACATCACGAAGGAACATTCAAGGCGCTACAAAGCGTTCTATATCTATTTCTGCAATTTCATCCGACTCATCGGTGGTGCGCCCGAGGTGACACTGTATGACAAGGAAGCCAGTCAAGACATCTTCGTGGACCTGGTTCTCGATATCGGCAACTCTCGCACCTGTGGCATATTGTTCGAAGAGGGTGTGTTCACAAAAGGCAAGATGCTGGCACTCAGAGACCTCACCATGCCTTGGATAGAATATGAGAACAAAACCTTCGACATGAGGGTTGTGTTCCGCAAATGCGACTTCGGCAACGACATCGTGCTCAACGAAAACATGTTCTCATGGAAAAGTTTCGTCAGGATTGGCCAGGAGGCCAGGCATCTGCTCTATCGTTCCTTAGAGGAAGAGGGTATCTCGGAGAAGAACACCAACTACTCCAGCCCCAAACGATATCTTTGGGACAAGAAGGAATACGAAGGCCAGTGGGAGAACCTGGTGACTACCTACGACCCCTACAATGTCCGCCTGGCCAAGAAGATATATGTATCAGGCCTCTCCGAACTCTTTGAGGACAACGGTTCATACAATAGTGAGGGTGTGGCAAGAGAAGACGGTGAGCTACTCGACCTGGAAGGCAAGGACTGCCATTATTCGCGCTCATCGCTCATGACGTTTGCATTCATCGAGATTTTCCAACACGCCATCTCTCAAATCAACTCCATCAACTACCGCAATCACCATGGTGACAAAGACCGCAGAAGATATATCCGCAACGTGATTATCTCATGCCCCACAGCCATGCCTTTGAAGGAGCAAATCACTTTGAGACAGAACGCCTACGACGCATTCGACGCGCTTACCCACTGCATGCCACACCTGAGGATGGCCAACATCATGCCTTCGCCTAAATCACTCAACGTGAAAGACCCTTACGCCGACATAAGCAAGAGGACATGGGCATACGACGAGGCCTCATGCTGCCAACTTGTTTACCTCTATGCTGAAATCGCTGAACGCTACGGTGGCGAAATCCATAAGTTCTTCGACCTCAAAGGACACGTGCGCCCAGAGATGAAAGAAGAGGGATATGAAGGCAACGCGCTGACTGTCGGCACCATCGACATCGGAGCCGGCACCACCGACGTGATGGTATGCGCATACCAATGCGAAGGCGAGGGAAGGACACGCATCATCCCCACCCCACTCTTCTGGGACAGTTTCTACCTCGCCGGCGACGAGATTCTGCGCAACCTCATTCAAAACCTCATCATAGAAGGCAAGGAGAACGGCACTCCCGATATGGGTAATATCAGTTCTGCCCTCACTGCCCGAATACTAGCCATGAGCGACGAGCAACTCCTCGCCATGCCCTGTCTTAAAAATGTGGTCTATCGAGAGAAAGCAAAAGAGATTGCCCGCACCACCGTTGAAGAAGAAAAAGCCGAACAGAAGAAGCACTTCGCCTCTGTACTCATCCATGATTTCTTTGGAAACGACAGTTCCATGATGGGCTATCGCGACCGACGTTGCCGCACCGACTTCAACACACAAATCTCTATGCCGATAGCACAGAAGATGCTCGACTTGCTGAGACTACGGCGTCCATTACGCCAATACTCTTTCGACGAAATCTTCTATGACATCAAACCCGCAGACTACCTGCTCGACTATTTCGAGCACCACTTCGGCTTCCGATTTGAGGAACTGAACTGGAAATACGATCCACAGGAAGTGGGAGACATCGTCCGTTCTACCATGGAACCGCTGATGAAACAACTGGCCTTGGTGCTATACACACAGCACTGCGACATCATCGTTCTGGCTGGACGACCAACGTCGCTCGACGCCATCACCGAACTGTTCATCAAATACGTTCCTACGCCACCTGACCGACTCGTGCGACTCAATGGCTACCGAGTGGGCAACTGGTTCCCCACAGCCGACGGAGAAGGCTATTTCTACGACCAAAAGGCTATCGTCGCCGTTGGTGCAATGGTGGGCTACCTCGCCTCGCACACCGGACTCGACAAACTGGCCATCGACTTCAACGCCATGATTGACAAGATGAAATCAACCGCCAACTACATGGGTGTGTATAACTCAGATAACCAAAGGGTCGAGAGAACAGAACTGTCGCCTGAAGAATCTTCAGCCACACTCACCTTTGACAGTTTCCCAGCATTCATCGGATGCCGGCAACTCGACTCCAACATCTACCAGGCACGACCCATACACGCCATTTACAATAACAGTGGGAAACATACACTTACCATCACACTCTCGCGCAACTTCCATGAAAGCCATGAGGACATCTTCATCGACGAGGTAACCGACGACGAGGGCACACCTGTTTCCAAGACCAAGGTGGAACTGATACAGCAGTCGCTCGTCGACGACGGCAAATACTGGCTCGACAAGGGCGAATTCGAGAAACTTAGCATCAAATAAGGAGGACAAGGAATATGATAGAAGACATTTTGCACATCAAGATAGAGAAAATCAACGAGGCACTCGCCTGGATCAAGGACAACCGCCCCGATGACTACAACCAGAAGTTCCAGCAACTCGTGGAGTGCCGACGAACTCTCAAGACCATCGCCAACGCTGCCGAGAACAATCCTGGCATCGCAGCTTTCGGTAAGAGCCAAGTGGGCAAGTCCTACCTCATCAGTTGCCTGCTTCAGGACAATGGAAAGCCTTTCATGGTGAAAGCGGGAGGACAGGCCTATGACTTCGTCTTCCAAATCAACCCCCCAAGCGAAGAAGGAGGCGGACGTGAGTCAACAGGCGTTGTAAGCCGTTTCTCGTCATTCAAACGTCATCCCGACCTTTACAACCCCGACCTTCCCGTACTCATCCGCACCTTCACCGTGGCCGATGTCGTGACTATACTCTCCGACAGTTATTTCAACGATTTCGCAGACTATCACCAATATGGGGAAGATGATATCAAGCAACTGTCCAAGGACTTCGTCAGCAGATACAACACTAAAGCACCCATCTCAGGAGCGCCACTTTGTGCCGACGACATGCTCTTCATCAAGGACTACTTCAAGAAGCATATCCACAACGCTTCCAGCATCAACCGATCGGCTTTCTTCGACCGGCTGTCCATGATTATCGACAGAGTGCCTATGAACGAATACGCCTCTGTCTTCGCCAACCTGTGGCACAACAATGACTACTTTACCATGCTTTTCAACAAACTGCTCAACACGCTGCGAACTTTCTCATTCGCCAAGTATATCTACTTGCCCATTGAAGCGGTTCTGCACAATGGGGTACGAGAGAACACCATCATGAGCGTGCAGTGCCTCAAGCAGTTGTTCCTGACTGACTCCCCCCACAAGACCGATGCCTATATCTTTGAGAATGGGCAGTACATCAAAAGAGCCAGCGACATGCCAAAAAGCGAACTCTGCGCCATCTGCGCTGAGGCGATGTTCAAAATCGAGGATGAATTCCTGAAAAGCACCGGCCGCTACGACTTGTCGGGAATCGGTGAGGATGTGAAGGCACGCGTCAACCAAATTGGTGTGAACATGGACATGCTCACCGACAATGACTTGCTTGACTTCCCTGGCGCACGTTCACGCGAGCAAGAGAAAGTGGAGAAACTCAGCAAGGACAACATCCTCGACTTCTTCCTCCGTGGCAAAGTGGCATACCTTTTCAATAAGTACAACGAGAACATGGGTATCAACATCCTGCTCTACTGCCACCACAACAAGGACAACGACGTCACCAACCTCTACAGCCTGCTGGAGGAATGGGTGAACAACTATGTGGGTCACGACCCCGAGGAGCGTCGCCGCAAACTGGAGCAAACCAAAATATCACCGCTCTTCTACATCGGCACCATGTTCAACCTCGACATGACTATTGGCGTGGGTGTGGATCCTAAGAACATCTCTGAAGAAGCCATCGCACAACGATGGAAAGGCAGGTTCGAAACCGTGATGAACGGACAGTGCTTCCACCGCCACAGCGTCGATTGGATCAAGAACTGGACGGCTCAGGGAGAGGACTTCAAAAACAGTTACGTGTTACGCGACTACAAGTTCTCCGGTCCCAAGAGCGGACTTTACGGCGGATTTGAACAGTCCAAGCGCGAGACATCCATGATTATGGACAAGGATTACTACGACCGGATGCGTAAGACATTCATCAACGACCAGTATGTCAAGCAATACTTCGACGACCCCGCACTGTCGTGGGATGTGGCCGCCACCATCAACAACGACGGCGCACTCTTCATCATTGAAAAACTTGCAGAGGTGGCCTCGCGGATGGAAACAGCACGTGAAAGCGACTTCATACGCATGATGGGAAAGGTCAGCGACAAGGCATACGACTATATCAAAGACTACCATATCTCCACCGACATCGACAAGATTCTCGATGGCAACATACGAAAAGCCAAGGCTATCTTCAGGGAGATGGACTTCACCTGCAACACCGACAACTACTATTTCGGACACCTCATACAGGCACTTCAGTTCACAGAGACAGAAAGTTACAGGGTCATCCACAAAATCATGCAGAGCACCGAAATCAACAGCAAAGTCCACGATTTCAAGGACTACGAGATAATTCTCAACTCATGCAAGAACAATGGATACCCAATTCTCGACAAACTCAAGTTGCCTGAAAAATGGAATTGTATAATGGCCACATACGGCTTTTCCACCCGAGAAGAAGCCGAGGAATACCTCAAACGCAAGGGAGTGGATGCAGAGAAACTGTTCTCTGGCACCTTTAAGCGCAAACTCAACTCCTGCGTTATCGGCGACTCCGTGTTCCAAAGCTGGTGCGACAGCATTAGGTCTGTGGATTTCCTCAACGAGTTTACCGACGAAAAAGGATTCGACGGAGTGGTGATGAACTACCTCATCGACGATTTGATCAACACAGCCGAGCAGCTCCACATCAACGACCTCATGGCCGACAGCATCGCTGGTTACGTGAATGTGGTCAACATACACACAGCCAGCGAATACTTGCTCGCCGATATTCTCGCCAGCCGGATCAACGACTTTGTGCTCGATTTCGGATTCAAGTACATGACCGATGCCGACAAGAAAGAGGCAAGAGATAAATGCGAGAAATTCAAACTTCCTGCTTTCAAATACATAGAGAAAGAACTACCACCCACTTTCGAGGAGGCCGAACTGACAGAACTCTTCAATGAGATGTCCACCAATCCCAAGGCATTGTTGCCTTCTTTCGAGGACAACTACAACCGTTGGATTGAGTACATGTTCATCTCATTTGTGGCACATCTCGACATACCCAAGGGCTACGACCACGATGCCAACGTCGCCATCGCTGCCATTTTGGAATGTATCAAGAATGCGGGGTGACATGATTAGGAAATCCCGACAATAATAATTCATAAATGATTTGTGGCAATTCATGGGCATTTATGTTCATAAAAAAACAAACAACGACTTAAACACCGAAACACAATGAAGAGGATATTTTTCGGACATGGCAACGGACACGTGCCTTTCTGGCAGCCTTGGGGCT
>CACYEC010000163.1 GCA_902773225.1 uncultured Bacteroidales bacterium | reverse complement strand
GGATCGTGGCGAATGGGATGCAAAGGCACGCGACCTGGCTGCCCGCTTCATCAAGAACTTCAAGAAGTACGAGACCAACGAGGCTGGCAAGGCTCTTGTAGAGGCTGGTCCAAAACTCTAAGTCTATAGGTTTCAATAAGAAAAAGCGCGATTTCAATGAAATCGCGCTTTTTCTTATGTCGTCAGTTCAATATAACGTTATAACGAAATAACGACATATTGATATATCAGCACCTTTTTCAGCCCTCACGGAAGAAGTCGAGGGCTTCTTCTATTTCCTTACGGTCGGCTGTCTGGTTGATGCGGATGTCGCCGATGTCACCAAGAAGGGTGAAGTTGATGACACCTGCAGTGTTCTTCTTGTCGTGGGTCATCAGTTCGATAATCTCAGGATATTGCTTGCAGTCGATATCGAACCGTCCATAGTTCTCACGAATGAAGTTCACTGCCTGATACAGTATGTCATGAGGAAAACCTGTCTTCACGGCCGACAGATAAAGTTCGCAGATGAGTCCCCATGCCACAGCATATCCATGCAGCACAGGACGGTCGAGGCGCAGTGCCAGGCTCTCGAAAGCATGTCCGACCGTATGCCCGAGATTCAATGCCTTGCGGATGCCCTTCTCCAAGGGGTCTTCCATGACTACCTTTTCCTTGATTGCCACACTTGTTGCCACCATGTCCTGCAAGTGCTTGTAATCTACTTTGTTGAGGTCGAAGTTCACCAGTTCAGCCCAGTTCTCCCTATTGCTGATGAGTCCGTGCTTGAGCATCTCCGCATAGCCCGAACAGATGTTCTCAGAGTCGAGCGTTCGTAGGAACTGGGTGTCCAGGATAACCGTATGGGCGGCGTTGAACACACCGATTTCATTTTTCAGCCCATTGAAGTTGATTCCGGTCTTTCCTCCTACCGAGGCATCGACCATGGAAAGCAGAGTGGTGGGGATATTCACGTAATTGATGCCCCTCTTGAAGGTGGAAGCAGCAAAACCGCCGAGGTCGGTCACCATGCCTCCCCCGAGGTTGATGAGCAAGGAATGGCGCGATGCTCCGCCTTCGCCCAGCGCTGTCCATACTTGTGCCAGGGTGTCGAGGTTCTTGTAAGTGTCGGTGGCACCTATTATAATATGTGGTGCATTGCGGATAACTCCGATGTCCTGCAGTCTTGGCGCACACAGGCGTTCGGTGGTGGTGTCAACAAGCAAGAAGATGCGGTCATGCTCGCACTGGTCTATCACGTCTGTCAGTTCCTTGGCTATATCTGACGATAAAACGAGACGCTGTTTATTGGTCATGGGGTTGATGGGTTGTGAATGGGTTTGATGGGTTAAATGGACTGAATGGGTAGTGGGTCTTAGTCGATGGGGGTTATTTCAGTATGTCAGCGTATGCTTGGCAGGCCTTGTGGGCTATCTGACAAGCCTCTTCAAGCGTGCATTCCAAACGTCCGCCAGCAGCGTTGAGGTGACCGCCACCGTTGAAGAAACGGCTGGCCATCTCATTGGCTGGAATGTCGTCCACACTGCGTATCGACACATGCACTAAAGGCGACTTGTCGAGGTCTTCTCGTAAGGAGATGCTTAACTTCATGCCCTGAATCTCCAGTGGAATGTTCACAAATCCTTCCACATCGCCCTTGATATAACCGGCATTCCTCATTTCTTCCCTCGACAAGGTGAAAATGGAGGCATGAAGTTCATCGATATACTCTATGTTGTTATTGAGAATGTGTCCGAGCAAGAGGTAGCGGCTTTTGTTGTAACTGTGGTAGACTCGACGGTAAATCATGTCCTTGTCTGCACCTTTTCCCATGAGCATTGCCAGAAGAATGAAGAACTCGGGACTGTTGGAGTTGTATTGGAAAGCCCCTGTGTCGGTCATCATGCCGGTACAAAGACATTCGGCACCCTCTTTTGAAACCAAGTCGTAGTCACCCAGGGCATGGATGAAACGCAGCACCAGTTCACACGTGGAACTGGCTTGAGGATAGGAGAACAAGACATCGCATGCGATTTCGGGATTGAGATGGTGATCGATGACTATCTTGTGCACTTGGCGATTGTCGAGCACAGAACCCAGTTCCAACATGCGGTAGGGTGCGTTGAGGTCAAGGTAGAAGATGAGGTCAGACTGGGCGATGGCTTCTTCCGCTACCTGCCTCTGTCGGTCGTAGAGCAAGACATCTTCGGCTCCCTCCATCCAATTCAGGAACGAGGGGAAAGAGTTGGGCATGATGACCGTGACCTCCTTGCCCTTGTCGCGCAGGTACGCGGCCAGACCAAGACATGACCCAATGGCATCGCCATCGGGCATCTGATGGGCAGAGATGACGATGTGCTGGCTTTCATCCAACAACAATCTGGCGGCATCCACATCCGCTTTGTCGAACATCTCGTCGATAATGTATTTCTCGTTTGTTTTCATGTTTTATCGTGAAATTGCAGGCAAAATTACACTTTTCTTGTCATAAATGATGTGCGTTTCGGTGCAAAGATGTGTAAGATAAATGAGATTATCGCAAAAAAAACGGCCCAATAGTTTGTATAAGTCCACGAATTAAGTTATTTTTGCATTTGTTATGACGTGTGCATATTAGCAAACGAGGCTTTTCCCGAAAGGGCTGAGCCACCTTTGTTGGCCTAATTCAGTTCATTCAGTAAAATTAACGGAAGAAGCAATAACAAAATTAATAATTTCAAATTCAACATTTTATGTGGTTATTTAATTCATCTATTGGACGAAAAGTGGTGATGTCGGTGACTGGCATCTCGCTTATTCTTTTCATGACGTTCCATGGGTGCATGAATGTTGTGGCACTGTTCTCAGCAAAAGGCTACAACATGATATGTGAATTCCTGGGCGCTAATTGGTATGCAGTGGTGGCGACGCTGGCACTTGCCGCATTGGCAGTGATCCACATCGTCTATGCATTCATCCTCACCATCCAGAACCGCAAGGCACGTGGCAACAACCGTTACGACGTGACTGACAAGCCGGCGAAAGTGGAATGGGCTTCTCAGAACATGCTTGTACTGGGTATCATCATCCTGCTGGGATTGTTGCTCCACTTGTACAATTTCTGGTGCAAGATGATGTTCACCGAACTTGCCGGTATTGGAAACGAGAAACTTGCAGCTGACGGTTTCTATTGGATTCAGAAAACATTCAAAGATCCTGTTTATGTAGGTCTCTACATCATCTGGATTGTTGCTTTGTGGTTCCACCTTACCCACGGCTTCTGGAGCTCCATTCAGACCCTCGGTTGGAGCGGCCATATCTGGTTCAAGCGCTGGAAGGTGATTGGCATCATCTTTGTCACCCTGCTCTGCTTGATGTTCATTGCTGTGGTTCTCGGTTTCTATTTCAATTGCGCTCCCTCTTTGTGCGGTTGTAATGGATGCACTTGTTCCGCTGAATGCTGTATCGATGGCGTATGTACATGCAATCTAGGCGATTTGTGCGAATGCTCCAAGAAATGTGTGGAGGCTGCCGGTGCCTGCTGCG
This sequence comes from uncultured Bacteroidales bacterium, assembly GCA_902773225.1. Lineage (GTDB taxonomy): Bacteria > Bacteroidota > Bacteroidia > Bacteroidales > Bacteroidaceae > RUG11857. Next base: position 118 of record CACYEC010000163.1, on the reverse strand, counting down.
GTAAATAATTATTAACTTTAAATCTCGGATAAAACACTATGGTTAAAATAGATTCAAAGATACCTGAAGGACCAGTGGCTGAGAAATGGACCAACTACAAGGCACATCAGCGTCTGGT
>CACYEC010000162.1 GCA_902773225.1 uncultured Bacteroidales bacterium | reverse complement strand
TTACTACGAGCGTTTGAACGACCTCAACGACCAGATTATGGAACAGTTGAACGACGAGCCAACATGGTCAGCAGAGGAAATCAACGATGTTCTCGGTTCTGTCAACGCCATGTATAAGGAAGAGGTTCAGAAAGCATGGGACGAGGCTATCGCTTCTGGCAAGCCTTTGAAGAAAGACCTCGACATCTCCGTGCTCTTCGAGCAACTCGCTTACACTTACAGCTCTACTGCTCAGTCGAACACCAACGTGCCTGACAAGGAGTGGAAATATGGTGAAGCCAACAACTTCAAGACCCAGTATGGTACAGCCGAGGTATGGAACCAAAGTCCATTTGAGGTTTCCCGCACCATCTCCGACATGCCAGCAGGTAAGTACACCATCACCACAAGAGCTTACTACCGCACTGCATCCAATCCTGTCAACTACGAAAACTACGACCCAAGCAATGAACTCGCATTCGTATTTGCCGGTCACAACAAGACCGCTCTGACCAATGTTGTCGAAATCGCTAATCCAAGTGCCGAGGCTTTCGTAGGCAATGCGAATATAGGTACTGAGGAAGAACCTCTCTACGTCCCCAACAACCAGCAAGCCGCTCACGATGTATTCGAGAACGACGCATATGCTGAGAAACTTGAGAAGTCTGTTTCTACAGTAGTAGCCTCTGACGGCGGTGACCTCACCTTCGGTGTGAAAGCCGACCAAATGGAGGGCGATTGCTGGGTGGTTTGGTACACCTTCTCTATCGCTTACAACGCACTCGAAGACGATTTGCTTGACAATGAAATCACCGCTCTCATCGAGGAAGCCAACAACGCTATCGACGAGGGTGCTGGCAACGTAATCGCCGCACAAGACGGACTGAGCAACGCAAGCGACAAGGGTGAGAAGGCACTTGGTGGCAGCACTGCTGACAAGGTGGCTGCTATAACCGCTCTTAGCGATGCTATTGACTACGCCGGAGAAAGTGTGAAACTCTCAGAACAACTCGACGAGGTGTTCAACGAATACCTTAACAAGATGACCGAAAGCGAAATTTCTTCTTCCGACGAGACACTCACCAACCTCATTGACGCTGTTAGCGACGGCATGGACGACGGTTTCAAGGACAACCCAACCGTTCAGAACTACATCGACCAGTTCCCCAAGGCTTGGGCTGCTTACGTGCTTGGACAGGATGGCTTCGCTGATGCTACTGGAGACACACCTGTTGACATCACTGGCATCATCATCAACGCCGCATTCGACATGCAGAACGCCAACTACTGGACCATCACCACTGACTCTATTGATGACCGCATCGGCCAGAACCAAGGATACCAGAACAACAACGAGTACACCAGCGAGGATGGACAGATTGTTGTCAACCAGTTCGTTGAGGCTTGGAGACCTGACGGAGCCACACTGCACAATGGTAACATCGGACAGACACTCAATGTGACACTGCCAGCAGGTTACTACACTCTCGAGGCTGACGCTTACGCAACCAACCAGAAGGCAATTCCTGAGGAAGGTATCCAGGGTGCTTACCTGATGGCCAACAACAACGGCAACTACTACCTCACTCCTATAGGCATTGCAGTGACTGGTGCCGCTCCAGAGCACTTCACAGTTAATTTCTATTCTGACGGAGTGAACCCAACTACTGTTGGTCTGCGTGTTGAGGACACCAACGCTTCTTGGATTGTAGCCGACAACTTCAAACTGAATTACATCGGTACTGAAGCTCCAGTAGGCATCAAAGACATCGAGACTGCAGAGACCACTGTTGACCTGAAGAACGCCAAGAACATCTACAGCATCACCGGCCAACGTCTGAACCAAGTTCAGAAGGGCATCAACATTGTAGATGGCAAGAAGGTGCTCATCAAGTAACTAACAGTCTATAGCATCTATATTCTCTATCTAATAGAATATATAGAAACCAATAAAAAACCGGCAGGACTTGAATCCTGCCGGTTTTTTATTGGTTTCCGTTCGCATCAATCTTCCTCCCTGTAACTGGCGAGTTTATTGCGGAAATAAGCCTCGACATCTTTCCACCGATAGTAGGGATAACGGTCGGTATGGACAGGCAGTGTGGCTTCCTTCTCATTAAGCAAAGCTTTCACAAGCACATCGCCGCTCTTGCCTTTCTTCGGACGGTAGTATACCAACTGAATGTTGCACCCCATGGGGAAAATGCGGTAGTTCACCCACTGCTTGTCCAAGTCATCGAGGTTCTCCACTTGCCGGCCACAACTATCGAGTTCCAACAGACAGGCGAGCGGGAGTACACACACCTCATGGCCAAAGCGTAGGGTCGCGCCATGACGGCCACTGACCAGAATGGTGTCGGCAGTGTCCAGCATATTCTTCAGCAAGTTGTACTGGCAGAAAGGTACGATAGTTTTCGACAATGGCGAGGCTGCATAGTTGATGTACCATTCAATGTTCTTGGTCTTCCACAAGTCGTAAAGTTCGTCCTCTGTGAAGAGGTCATAGAAAGAGATATCTGTATCGTGGCTCTGCATGTTGCTGCATACCTCAAACATACGCCGCATGAACGTCTTGGCATGTGATTCCCTCTCGAAATATTTCACACCTTTTTTGAAAAGCAAACCGCAGAAACGCTCTGGCTGGGTGAACTTGTCACGGTAAGCAACCTTGACATCATCACCCACCCATCGGATGTCGTGCATGTACTTGCTGTCCTCCTGATTCAGATAGTACTGGAACGCCTCACTCACATCATTGTGAATCTTGATGTCAGGATTGAAGGCCGTGATTTCCTCGCACTCGGCCTCCATACTCAGAATACAACGTATCACGACTGTGGAACGGGCATCAACTTCGGCTTTACCCTTGAACACCTCAGGAAAACGCTCTGTCATACGCTTGCCTATGCCATGATGCTGACGTTCTCCAACCGTAGTGAGGTCACCAAGACGCTTGATGGTGGTGGGATAAAACCGTTCGAAACGTTGCAGCACCTCCTCCCCCAATGCTGTGAGTTCACCTGCCTCATGGGCTTCTCGAAGTGTGGCAAGAGGCCGTTTGTAATCGTTCTCTCCAATGAGCCACCGCGAACCATGACGGCCGTAATGGTTGATGTAGAATGGCTCATAACCCTTTGGCGAGGGTGTGAGCGGTTGGGTTGGGGATTCATAAGCAAGATAATTGCTCCCCGAACGCTCCTTCTTGGCATGAATCTCTTCACGTGCTGTTTGAGCGAACGCTCCAGAAAACGACGCCGCTAACAAGGCTGAAAATAAAAGTCTTCTCATGAAAAATAAAATAGGTTTATAGTTTATAAATGTAGCCAATAAAACGCAATATCGAATACTTGAAAAAACATTATCAGCAAAGTTAACCATATTTTCTCATTATTTATTAAATAAAGTAAAAAAACAGCAGTTTTAATCATAATGCAGAAAACTATTTTGGTTTTAAAAGTTTTCTTTGTAACTTTGCACACAAATTGAGAAAAGTTAGGTATATATGGCCAAAGAACTTAAAGACAATGCTGATTTAAAAAGGTACATTGCCCTGTTCGCTTTCAATGAATTCAAGAGAAAAGGAGTAAAGGCCGTCAAGATGGACGATTTGGCATCAGGGCTTGGAATTTCCAAGCGTACCATCTACGAACTGTTTGAAGACAAAGAAGAACTGCTTGTAGAAGGCTTGAAAAACGATGCCGAAAACACCAGAAAAGCCCTCTCCGACATTGTGAACGAAGACAAATCCTTTTTCGAGTCTTTTTTGAAATGGCTGAGCGTCAGCATCAGCCAGATACGGGGCATCAACTGCAATTTCCTACTCGACCTCTCGCATTACCAGAAAGTGCAGGAATACTTCAACCAGCAAAAAAACGAACGGCATGAGAATGCAAAGTACTTCATGGAACGGGGTGTGGCCGAAGGAGTCTTCAGAGAGGACATCGACTACGATCTGCTCATCACCACCCACGACATGCTCAAGGAAGCATTGGTCAACTCCAATGTCTTCAATGAAATCAGTTACAATGTGTTCTTCAAAAGCGTACAACTTGTGACCCTTAGGGGCATCTGTACGGAAGAAGGACTCAAAATCCTTAACAAATACGAATTCTAACAAAAATCATAAGCAAGTGAAAACAATAGGAAACAAATTGCTCATCTTCATGGCACTGGTCATTTCCACACCAGCTATCCATGCACAAGATAGCGACAAAGACGGCGACAAGGTCATCCTTGAACTCACACTCGACAAGGCTATAGAAATAGCACTCAGTGAGAACCCGACCATCAAAGTGGCTGACAAAGATGTGGAACTGAAGAATATCGCCGACAAAGAGGCATGGCAAAGTCTCTTGCCTGATGTGTCCATCAACGGAGGTATGACCCACACGCTGCTGGCTGCAGAAATGAAACTCAACGGCAACTCATTCAAAATGGGTAAGGACGGAACTGCTACCGGATCGGCTGCACTCAACGTCAACATCCCCATCTTCGCTCCAGCAGTATATAAGACGATGAAACTCACCAAAACAGACATCGAACTGGCATTGGAGAAGGCACGTTCGTCCAGACTCGACCTCATCAACCAGGTGACTAAAGCCTACTACCAAACCATGCTGGCCCAGGACAGTTACAATGTGATGCAGCAAAGCCTGAAAACCAGCGAAGAAAACTATAACGTAGTAAAACAGAAATACGAGTTCGGTGCTGTGAGCGAGTTCGACGCTCTCACCGCTGAGGTACAAATGAGAAACACCAGGTCGAGCATGGTATCAACAAAAAACGGACTCACCCTTGCAGCGTTGCAACTGAAAGTACTCATGGGCGTAACTGCCGACGTGAACATCAACATCAATGACCGACTCGAAAACTACGAGGACAAACTGGTACTTGCAGACATCACCGACCCCGACCGAGACCTAAGCAACAACTCCGCCATGAGGCAGTTCGACCTCAATGAGAAGATGTTGCTGCAAAACAGAAAACTGCTACAAACCAACTTCCTCCCAACAGTGGGATTCAGTTGGACTTATCAATACCAGTCGCTCTACAACGAGAACTGGAACATCTTCAACTACGACTGGGCTTCCAGTTCTAACTTCCAAATCACATTCAGCATCCCCATCTACAGGGCAAGCAACTGGACCAAACTCAAGACCAACAAAATACAGATGGAACAACTTGTGGATAGCCGTCTGAACACTGAACGACAACTCACCATGGCCGTGCAGAGTTACAGCACCAACATGGCTTCGAGCATTGAACAAGTGGGTAGCAACCGTCTGGCTATACAGCAGGCAGAGAAAGCCAGAATGATTTCCACAAAGAGATATGAGGTGGGCAGAGGCACCGTACTCGAAATGAACGAAAGCGAAGTGGCGCTCACACAATCCAAACTCACCTACAACCAGTCCATTTATGACTACCTCATCAACAAAGCCGACCTGGATTACACACTCGGCAAAGACACGTATCTGAGATAACAACAAAGAAAAATAAAAAAGAACATATACAATGAAAAAAACATTTCAGGCCATTGCTCTCGTAATAGGCGCACTTACGATTGCAGCTTGCTCAAGCAAGGATGACGACGCTAAGAAAGATGCCACTGTGCCACAAGAGAAAATAGAGGTGAAAGTGCAGAAAGTCACAAGCGAGGAGATTCCTCAGACTGAAACCTACACTGCCAATGTGGAGAGTGATGTGAAAAACAACATCTCCCCAAACACACCATACCGCATCGAGAAAATTTATGTGGATGTAGGTGACCGTGTCAGCAAAGGCCAGACCGTCGTACAACTCGACGCTTCAAACCTCAGGCAGTTGCAACTGCAGATTGAGAACCTACGCACCGAGTTCAACCGAACCGACGGACTGTACAAAGTGGGCGGGGCATCCAAAGCGGAATGGGACAACGCCAAGATGAATCTCGACGTCCAGGAAACCATGTACCGACAGATGGCACAGAACACAAGACTGGTAAGCCCCATTAGTGGTATTGTCACAGCTCGCAACTACGACGACGGCGACATGTACTCCGGCACACCCATCCTCACCGTAGAGCAACTCAACCCCGTGAAGATGATTGTCAATGTTTCGGAAAGGTTCTTCAAACTCATCTATACCAACATGAACGTTGATATCCAACTCGACGCATACGAGGGAGAGCATTTCTCTGGTCGCATCTCACGCATCTATCCCACCGTCGATGCCAACACACACACCTTCCCCGTGGAGGTTCTCGTGAACAACTCTTCACAGAAAGTGCGTCCTGGCATGTTCGCACGAGCAACCATAAACATGGGAAGCGAGAACCGTGTTCTCATCCCCGATGTGGCACTCGTCAAGCAAGTGGGCGCAGGCGACCGCTATGTGTATGTACACAACAACGGCAAAGTCACCTACCAGAAAGTGGAATTAGGCAAGCACTTCGACGACAAGTATGAAGTAATCAGCGGTGTAGAGCCAGGCAGCGAGGTGGTCATCGCCGGTATGTCGCGACTGGCCAACGGAAGGGAAGTGACTGTGGTGAAATAAGTTGATTCAGAAACCTTTTAACGACTAACATATCTAACAATATGAGCCTATATGAAGGAGCGGTCAGACGACCGATTATGACAAGTCTGGTCTTTCTTGCCATCGTGATTCTGGGATTGTTCTCTCTCTCACGATTGCCCATCGACCTCTATCCAGACATCGACACCAACACCATCATGGTGATGACATACTACAACGGCGCATCGTCAGAAGACATCGAGAACAACGTGACACGACCTATCGAGAACGTACTCAACTCGGTGGAGCACCTCAAGCACCTCACATCCAATTCCAAGGAGGGGGTGTCTGTGGTCACACTCGAATTCGAGTTCGGACACGACATCGACGCGCTCACCAACGATGTTCGAGACAAACTCGACATGGTGAGCAACGCCTTGCCTAATGAGGCGCAGACACCTATTCTGTTCAAGTTCTCCACCGACATGATTCCCATCTTGCTCCTCTCTGCACAGGCGGAGGAGAGCCAGAAAGCACTCTACAAGATTCTCGACGACAACGTGGCCAACCCGTTGGCACGTATCGACGGAGTGGGTTCTGTGTCCATTGTCGGTGCACCTGAACGAGAAATCAACATCTACTTGAATCCACAGAAAATGGAGGCCTACGGCTTGAGTGCCGCGCAAATCAGTGCCGCCATCGCCGCAGAAAACAGGAACATCACCGGAGGTAATGTGGATATAGGCTCCAATACGTTCTCTGTACGTATAGAGGGTGAGTTCAACGACCCCCAACAAATGCAGAATGTCATTGTGGGCAGCAGAAACGGCATCAATGTCTATCTCAAAGATGTGGCGCGCATCGTCGATGATGTGCAGGAAAGAGCGCAGAAGTCGTTCACAAACGGCAAACAAGGCGCTATGGTCATCATCCAAAAACAAAGTGGAGCCAACTCCGTGGCCATCTCTAATGCAGTGAAGAAACAACTGCCCAGCATACAGAAGAACTTACCTTCCGACGTGAAACTGGGCGTGATTGTCGAAACATCCGAGAACATCCTCAACACCATCAACACACTCACCGAAACCATTCTCTACGCCATGCTCTTCGTGGTTATCGTGGTGTTCGTGTTCCTCGGACGATGGAGAGCCACAGTCATCATCTCCATCACCATCCCGATGTCACTCATCGCATCCTTCATCTACCTATATGCGACTGGAGGATCGCTCAACATGATATCGCTCTCATGTCTGTCCATTGCCATCGGAAGCGTCGTCGATGACGCCATCGTGGTGCTGGAGAACGTCACGACACACATTGAACGAGGGTCGGACCCCAAGCAGGCCGCCATACACGGCACCAACGAGGTGGCCATCTCGGTAATTGCTTCAACCCTCACCATGATTTGCGTATTCTTCCCCTTGACCATGGTGACTGGCATGTCGGGTGTGCTCTTCAAGCAACTGGGATGGATGATGTGCGTCATCATGACCGTCTCCACCACATCCGCACTTTCCTTCACACCTATGCTCTGCTCGCAAATGCTCAAACTGCAGAAAAAACAAAGCAAGGCATTCAAGGTATTCTACACACCGATATCCAAAGCACTCGCCAAACTCGACGACTGGTACACCGCACGCATCAACTGGGCTGTTCGTCACCGCATCACAGTCATCATAGGCAGTTTCATGATCTTTGTACTCTCACTCGTTGTCGCTAAACTGGTGGGCATCAAAAGCGAGTATTTCCCAGCCAACGACAACGGACGTATCGGAGCCACCCTTGAACTCCCCATAGGTACACGAGTGGAGAAAGCAGAGGAAATAGCAGAGAAGATGACCAGCATGTGGAAGGAACGCTACGGCAACAATCTCAGGGTTATCAACTACCGCGTCGGACAAGCTGGAGATAGCAACACCTTCGCATCCATGAACAGCAACGGCGACTACCTCATCTCGTTCAATATCACACTTGTCCCCTCCAACGAACGCAAAATCGGTCTGGCACAAGTCTGTGACGAAATGCGCGAGGACTGCAAGAAAGTACCCGAACTGGCGAAGTACCGAATACTCATGGGTGGCCAGCAAGGAGGTATGGGCGGACAAAACACCGCAACTTTCGAGGTCTATGGTTACGACATGGAGGCTACTTACGAGTACGCGGCCGCACTGCGCGACTCCTTCCGCAACAGCCCCATCATCACCGAGGCACTCGTCTCACGCTCCGACTACGAACCAGAACTGGTGGTCAACTTCGACCGTGACAAACTCGCCATCTACGGATTGGGACTGAGCGATGCTGCCGGACATATCAGAAACCTCATCAACGGTAGTCTGATGTCATATTACCGGGAAGACGGAGAGGAATACGATATTAGGGTGCGCTTTGAACCCACCGCACGACAAAGCATCATAGACCTTGAAAACCTGTTGATACCCAACAACCAAGGCGCCAATATCCGTGTGGGCGATGTGGCCACTATCGAGGAGTCAAGCATTCCTCCAACCATTGAGCGCAAAGACCGACAGCGCATCGTCACTGTAACGGCAGTGCTTAAGGACGGATATGCACTCTCTGAAGGTGTGGATCTTGGTAACCAACTGACAGAGAAAATCGACCGTCCCAACGGTGTAACCGTACAAGTGGCTGGTTCGTATGAGGACCAGCAAGATGCTAACCGCGACTTGGGTACACTCGGCATACTCATTATCGTGCTGGTGTTCATCGTCATGGCCGCGCAGTTCGAGTCGCTCACCTACCCCTTCATCATCATCCTATCCATTATTTTCGCTCTATCAGGTATTATCTTCGCCCTGTGCCTCACAGGAACAAGCGTCAATATCATGTCAATGCTCGGAGGTATCATGCTCATCGGTATTGTGGTGAAGAACGGTATCGTACTCATCGACTACACACAATTGATGCGCGAACGTGGAATGGGACTCATACGAAGCGCCGTGGTGGCTGCCAGAAGCCGTCTCCGTCCTATCCTCATGACATCGCTCACCACTATTCTCGGTATGGTGCCTCTCGCTGCCGGACATGGCGTAGGTTCTGAAATGTGGCGCCCTCTCGGTATATCCATCATCGGCGGTCTGACTGTGTCAACAATCATGACACTGGTCTATGTTCCATCCATGTTCTGTATCTTCGGTGCTAACGGAGTCAAACTCAAACGACGCAAGATGCGCAAACAACGCGAATTGCAAGCCTACTGGAACGAACACAAGCAGGAGGAAATGCTCAACGCACAGGCTTTCTCGGAGAACAAGAAATAAACAAGTAACTCTCCTTTACCATTATCAATCAAAATCACAAGAACACAATGAAAAGCGTAATGATATCATTTGACCAGGCATCTTACGAGAAAGTACTGGCCGCTCTCGACCGAACCAACTGCCGCGGATTCACTCTTTTCCCACTCACCAGCGGAAGAGGAAGTAATACGGGCGAACCTCACTTCGGGTCTCACGCATGGCCTTCCACTTGCTCCACCATCATCACCATCGTGGAAGACGAAAAAGTGGACAGGCTTTTAGAGCGACTGCACGACATCGACAAAGAGTCGGAAATGCTCGGACTACGTGCCTTCGTCTGGAATGTGGAGAAAACCATCTAAATCTTATAGGCTTCCATGGTTTTCCTATGGAAACCTATAACAAATAGTTCTACAAGTTGTTAAGTGCAACTATAAAACAACAAGTACCTTTGAACTAAACTCCCCCGCATTGTGTGCGCTCACATTCCTTTGGAATCGAATGCACATTCCAATTGTCAAGTCGAGTTTGCAAAACCGCAAACTCGACTTGCTTTTTGCGCAAAAAAATACACAAAAGCACTAAAGATGTGAATAAATCCTAAAAAGTTACTGACTTTCTACCTTTTATGCAAAGTTTTTCATAACTTTGCACAATAAATTGCGAAAAAACGTAGTTATAAAATCAGACACACAATGTTGGAGAAAACTTTAGTGATACTCAAGCCGTCTGCGGTGCAGCGCGCTATTGTCGGCGAAGTGACTGCCAGATTCGAACGTAAGGGCCTACGCCTTGCAGGAATGAAGATGATGCAACTGACCGACGAACTGCTGAATGAACACTACGCGCATCTCAGTAGCAAACCTTTCTTCCAGAGAATCAAGAACTCCATGATGGCAGCACCTGTTATTTGTTGTTGCTACGAAGGAGTTGATGCAGTGGAAACTGTACGTAGCATGACTGGCAGCACCAACGGACGAAAAGCCGCCCCAGGAACCATCAGAGGTGATTTCGGCATGAGTTTCCAAGAGAACATCATCCACACTTCCGACTCTCCAGAGAACGCCATTGTGGAACTCAACCGCTTCTTCAAGCCTGAGGAGATTTTCGACTACAAGCAATCCACATTCCAGTTCCTCTATGCCAATGACGAATACTAAACATAATTATTAACATTTTAAACCTCTTAAAACGTGACAATCCACATTATCAAAAAGACACTCGGCTTAGTTTTGCTGTCAATGTCAACTCTTCAACTCGCGGCACAGGACATCATAGCCCACCAGGCTTCCGCCGACAAGCAAATGAAAGACATCAGCACGATTAAGACCCACAAGATTCTTAACGATGCCAACCTCAACAATCCTGCCATAAATGTTTACACCAACTGGGACAACTCCAGCGTGCACAGTGTGGCCGGGGCGGTACCGTCAAACTTCAAAATTGACCTTAGGGGTTTTTGCATGCCTACTCCAAGCCGTGTAGTAACCTCTAAGTTTGGCTACCGTTGGCACCGCCAGCATCAGGGACTTGACATCAAAGTGTATGTCGGAGATACCATTCGAGCAGCATTCGATGGAAAAATCCGTGTAGTGAGATACGACGCTAATGGTTATGGGAACTACGTTGTTATCCGCCATCCTAACGGTTTGGAAACGCTCTACGGACACATGAGCAAAACACTCGTGAATCCAGACCAAATCGTGAAGGCTGGACAAGTTATCGGACTTGGTGGAAACACCGGACGCTCCACAGGTTCACACCTGCACTTCGAGACACGTCTTGCAGGAAAGGCCATCGACCCAGCACTCCTCTTCGATTTTCCAAATCAGGATATCGTCAGCGACTACTACATCTACCGTGGCGAGAGAATACAGAAAGAAGCACGAACCTCTACATCCGCACTCGCTTCTGTAGCCAACGACCAGAGCAATCTTGAACGCGCTCTGGAAACGAAGAGACCAACCACAAACGCACGACGCAACACGGCTTCACGCAAGGTGGCTCAAAACAAAAGTAAGAGCAAGAGCAAATCCTACACAGTGAAGAAAGGAGATACTCTCTACAGCATCGCCAAGAAAAACGGCATGAGCGTGAAAGATCTCTGCAAGAAGAACGGCATCAAGCAGTCCGCAAAACTCAAGGCTGGACAAACATTGAAGTGCAATTAATAACGATTCTATTGAACCATCATTCACGAATAAAGGCGCATCTGACGATGCGCCTTTATTCGTGAATGATGGCGGATAATCGGTTATTTATTCTTGATATAATCAACTATCCAAGCACCCACTTCCTTCGTGCCATACTTGGCACCACCTTCCACCTGAATCTCAGGAGTGCGCACATTCTGGTCGAGAGAAGCGTTCACTGCCTCACGGATGAGCGAGCCTTCAGCCTTGAGGTCGAAGTACTCGAACAACATGGCTACAGAGAGAATCTGTGCCAACGGATTGGCGATGTTCAGTCCTTTCGCCTGAGGCCATGAGCCATGAATGGGTTCAAAAACAGGCGTGTGTTCGCCAGTAGATGCAGAGGGAAGAAGTCCCATAGAACCAGTGATACAAGAACCCTCATCGGTCAGAATATCACCAAAGGTGTTCTCTGTTACCATCACATCGAAGAAACGAGGTTCCTGAATCATACGCATGGCTGCATTATCCACATACATATAGTCGGTTGTCACCTCTGGATACTGAGGTGCCATCTCCTGGGCTATCTTACGCCACAGACGGCTCGATGCAAGAACGTTGGCCTTATCAACCACTGTGAGATGCTTATTGCGCTTCATAGCATACTCAAAACCGACTTTCAAGATTCGCTCAATCTCAGGACGGGTATAGAAATTGGTATCGTATGCCTTGTCATCGGCTTCATACTTCTCACCAAAGTACATGCCACCTGTCAGTTCACGGATGCAGATGAAGTCTGCGCCACGTACAAGCTCGTCTTTCAAGGGTGACTTGTGCACAAGGCAGTCGAAAGTGGTGACTGGGCGAATATTGGCAAAAAGGCCCAGCTTCTTGCGCATGGCCAACAAGCCTTGCTCGGGACGCACTTTGGCGTTAGGATTGTTGTCAAACTTAGGGTCACCTACTGAGGCAAAAAGCACAGCGTCGCTATTCAGACACAAGTTGAAGGTGTCCTCGGGAAACGGGTCGCCCACCTTGTCTATGGCATCAGCACCACAAATGGCATATTCATAACTCAGTTCGTGACCGAACTTCTCACAGATGGCCTTGGCTACAGCCAGACCCTGCTCCATAATCTCTGGTCCTATACCATCACCTGGAAGAACCGCAAGTTTCAGTTTCATTGTCTTTGTTTTATTATTGATAGTTCTGAGTAGTCTGATTGGTTTGTGTTTCCCAACCTTTCTGAGTCGCCAGAATGTTCCAGACACTCTGAATGACCAGATTATTCGGATTGGGATTGTTGCTGTGTGGACTCAAGCGGATTGGTGTTCTCAATGAGGTTGAGCATCTTGATGGTGGCCTTGATGGCGGCCTCGGTCTGGTCGGCGTCAAGGGCATGTGTTTTGTAACTCTTGTCATTGTATGTCCACGAGATGGTGGTTTGCACCAAAGCGTCGGTACGGCCGCCTGGAGGTATCACCACCACATAATTGGTAAGCCACGGGAAAGAACGTTGCAGTTTGTCGCGGTAGATGTGACGCACAGCATGCACAAAAGCATCGTACATACCATCGCCAATCGACGATTCCTCATACACCTTGCCATTCACCTCGAGTTTCACACTCGCCAACGGTTTCAGACCATAGGCTGTGGAAACCATGTAACTAATCAGTTTGACCTTGTCGTCGGGTGTGGAATGTTTCAGCACATCAGAAACGATGTAGGGAAGGTCTTCCTGAGTGACTAATTGTTTCTTGTCACCCAGCTCGATGATTCGGTTGGTGACCAGGCGGGTCTGGTCTGGTGTAAGTTCAAGACCCAAATCCTCAAGGTTCTTCAAGATGTTGGCCTTACCACTGTTCTTGCCCAAGGCATATTCGCGCTTACGGCCAAAGCGCTCAGGCAACAAAGCGTTGCAGTAAAGGTTGTTTTTGTTATCACCGTCGGCATGGACACCCGCCACCTGAGTGAACACACTCTCACCCGTGATGGGTTTGTTGGGGGGAATGGCTATTCCAGAATAACTCTCAACCAGACGGCTTGCTTCGTAGAGTTTCACCTCGTTGATGTTGGTGTCGATATGCAACTGGTCTTTGAGCAAAGCCTGCACACTCGACAGAGGAGCATTGCCAGCACGCTCGCCTAATCCATTGATGGATGTGTGAACGCCTGTGCAGCCCTCAATCACTGCCATCATCACATTAGCGATGACTAGGTCATAGTCATTGTGGGCATGGAAGTCGAATTTCACCTCAGGATAGCGTAAACGCATCTCGCGAATATAATTGGTCACTTCTATCGGGTTGAGCACGCCTAAAGTGTCCGGCAACATGAACCTATGCACACCTGCGTCCTTCAAAGCGTCAATAAAAGCAAACACATACTGTGGAGAGTCCTTCATGCCATTGCTCCAATCCTCAAGATAGACATTCACATCTATTCCAAGTTCTTTGGCGTAGGCTATCGATGAGAGGATATCGGCGATATGCTCGTCAAGAGTTTTCTTCAACTGGTACTTGCAATGACGCTCCGAACCCTTGCACAGCAAGTTGATGACTTTGCCACCACATTCATTAATCCAGTCGAGCGACAAATGTCCGTCTACAAAACCAAGCACCTCAACCCTATCAAGTTTACCGGCACGGGAAGCCCAACGGCAAATACCCTTTACCGCCTCCTTCTCGCCTTCCGAAACACGGGCGGATGCCACCTCTACCCTATCCACATTGACATCCTGGAGCAACATACGGGCAATCATGAGTTTCTCATGAGGAACAAAACTCACACCACTGGTCTGCTCGCCGTCACGAAGTGTTGTGTCAAGAATCTCTATCTGGTTCTTGTTGTCTGTTATCATTTTACGTTCAATCTCTAAGGTCTAAAAACCTAAAAATGTCATTTTGGGCGAAACCCATGCTCAAAAATGCGATTGAGCGAGGGCAGAGCTAAGCTTGCTTAAGCTATGCCGAGCGTGAGCATTTTAGGCGAAGCCAACGCTCAATGACTCTCTTCCCAAGCCTCGATTTTTGCCTTGTTCTCAAGCAGGAAATCAATGTCGTCGAGTGCGTTCATCAAACAATATTTCTTATAACCATTGATTTCGAAACGTTCAGAACGACCTGTAGCGAGGTTGGTCACCATTTGGTTGGGTACATCAACTTTCACCTGCATCTTGGGGTCTGCCTTGATGCTGGCAAACAACTCTGCGAGAAACTCCTCGCTGACCACTACGGGAAGCACGAAATTGTTGAGTTCGTTGTTCTTATGGATATCTGCGAAGAAACTGGAAATCACCACCCTGAATCCATAACCTGCGATGGCCCATGCGGCATGCTCGCGTGAGGAACCACTGCCGAAGTTCTTGCCTGCCACAAGTATCTCACCTGAGTAGGTCGGGTCGTTAAGCACGAAGTCTGGGCGTGGATTGCCTTTCTCGTCGTAACGCCAGTCACGGAAAAGGTTGTCACCGAAGAATTTCTCGTCGCGTGTGGTGGCCTTGAGGAAACGCGCAGGTATGATTTGGTCTGTGTCAACATTCTCAAGTGGAAGGGGAACACAAGTACTTGTTATAATATCGAATTTCTGTTTCATTGTTACGTGTGTATTGCTGTTGAAAAAGAATTTGTAAAAGAACGGAGATAGTTGATTTCTGAAGAAAATGGGAATATAGTCATGCCACGACAAAAGTAGCGTCCTCGTCAACTCCCATTTTAACTCCCTATTAAAGAAATTCCCTCGGGTCGGTAATTACACCTGTCACAGCGGCTGCGGCGGCCACAAGCGGACTTGCTAAAACCGTGCGCGAGCCTGGTCCTTGACGTCCCTCGAAATTACGGTTGGAAGTAGATACAGAAAGTTTTCCTGCAGGTATCTTGTCGTCGTTCATGGCAAGACAAGCAGAACAACCTGGTTGACGGATGGCAAAACCAGCGTCTTCCAACACCTTGTCGAGACCTTCTTCTCGAATCTGCTCATCCACCATCCAAGACCCAGGTACCAACCATGCTACCAACCCATCGGCTTTCTTCCTACCTTTCACGATAGAGGCAAAAGCACGGAAGTCCTCGATACGGCCATTCGTGCAAGCACCGAGGAATACATAATCCACTTTCTTGCCGAGCAGTTGGTCACCTGGCTCGAATCCCATGTAACCAAGCGACTTCATATAGGAAGCACGACTGGATTCTGGCACAGTGTCGATGGTGGGAATTGAATCTCCAATACCCATACCCATACCAGGATTGGTACCGTAAGTGACCATAGGCTCGATGTCAGCGCCATCGAACTCCAGTTCTCTGTCGAAAACAGCGTCTTCGCCGCTCTTCAAGGTCTTCCAATAGGCTATCGCTTTATCCCAGTCTTCACCCTTGGGCGCATACTCACGTCCCTTGATGTACTCGAAAGTAGTCTCGTCGGGAGCAATGAAACCACCACGGGCACCCATCTCAATCGACAGGTTGCAGAGCGTCAGACGACCCTCCATCGTGAGGTTCTTCACCACATCACCCGCATACTCCACAAAGTACCCCGTAGCACCGGAAGTAGTCAGTTTCGACATCAAATAGAGCGCAACGTCTTTGGCTGTCACACCCTTGCCCAACTGTCCGTTGATACTGATGCGCATCGACTTGGGCTTCTGCTGAAGAATGCACTGGGAAGCCATGACCATCTCCACCTCGCTGGTGCCGATGCCGAAAGCCACGGCACCCATCGCACCATGTGTGGAAGTATGGGAGTCACCACAGACAATCGTCATGCCGGGCAGACTCAGTCCGCGCTCTGGACCTACCACATGGATGATGCCGTTCCTCTTGTCCATCATGCCAAAATGAGCGAGACCAAAATCTGAGGCGTTCTTGGCCAACGTATCGACTTGTTTTTTCGATACGGGGTCTTCAATGGGCGCGTCCTGATCGTGGGTGGGGGTGTTATGGTCGGGCATACAGAAGATATGGTCGGGACGAAGGCACTGGAGTCCACGGCTTCGCATTCCCTCAAAAGCCTGGGGACTGGTCACCTCATGGCAATAGAGGCGGTCGATATACAATTGTGTGGGACCGTCTTCAACGTTCTGCACCACATGTGCATCCCAAATCTTGTCGAATAATGTGTTCATTATGCTGTTTTTAGTTTTAGTTATTTCTTGAATTTATTGATACAGTCGATATAGGCTTCCACTGACGCGGTGACGATGTCGGTGTTGGCACCGAAACCGTAATAGAGATGTCCGTCGTGTTCCACCTGCATGTGCACCTTGCCCAAGTCGTCACTGCCCTTGCTGATAGCCTGGATGGTAAACTCCTTCAAGGTCATCTCCCTGCGGATAATGACCTTGAGCGCCTTGATGGCGGCATCCACAGGGCCATTGCCTGTAGCGGCGGCCTCGAACTTCTCGCCAGAGATACTCAAACCGATGCTGGCCACCGAACGCACACCCTTGCCTGTTGTCACCTGAAGGTACTCGAGTTTGATGTTATGGAGGTCGGCACGGTCAGCGCCTGCAAGGATGAGGATATCGTCGTCTGTTATCTCCTTCTTCTTGTCGGCCAAATTCAGGAACTCCTGATATACTTTGTCAAGTTTCTCATCGTCGATATCCACACCATTGACCGACAAACGATGCTTCAACGCTGCCCTTCCACTACGTGCGGTCAGCACGATGGCGTTATCGTCGATTCCCACGTCCTTGGGGTCGATAATTTCGTAGGTCTGAACATTCTTCAACACGCCATCCTGATGGATGCCCGACGAGTGGGCGAATGCATTACGCCCCACAATGGCTTTATTGGGCTGAACGGGCATGTTCATCAGACTCGACACCATGCGGCTCGTCGGATAGATTTTCGTGGTGTTGATATTGGTGGTGATGCCGAGGCCTTTGTGGCATTTCAAAATCATGGCCACCTCCTCTAATGATGTGTTGCCAGCACGCTCCCCAATGCCGTTGATAGTCACCTCTGCCTGACGCGCACCATTCAACACGCCTGACATCGTATTGGCTGTGGCCATACCGAGGTCATTATGGCAATGAGTAGAGAGGATAGCATGTTCTACACCTGCTACATGGTCACACAAGTACTTTATCTTGGCGCCGTACTCGGCAGGGAGGCAGTAACCCGTAGTGTCGGGGATATTGACCACAGTGGCACCAGCCTTTATCACGGCCTCGACCACCCGAGCGAGATACTCGTTCTCTGTACGGCCGGCATCCTCAGCATAGAACTCCACGTCATCCACAAAACGGCGGGCGTACTTCACTGCAGCCACAGCGCGTTCGATAATCTCTTCCCTATTGCTGTTGAATTTGTACTTGATATGCGAGTCGGAGGTACCGATACCCGTATGAATACGCTTGCGCTTGGCGTATTTCAGGGCTTCCACCGCCACATCGATGTCTTTCTGGACAGCACGTGTCAAAGCACAGATGGTGGGCCAAGTCACGGCTTTGGAAATCTCTATCACGGAATTGAAATCACCTGGACTGGAGATAGGGAAACCAGCCTCTATCACATCCACACCAAGTTGCTCAAGTTGGCGAGCTACCTGGATTTTTTCCACTGTGTTCAACTGGCATCCAGGAACTTGTTCACCATCTCTGAGAGTCGTGTCGAAAATGTATAATCTGTCGCTCATAACTATATTGGTTTATCTTGTGTCTATTAAATTGCAAAATTAGTGATTTTATCCGACATACAATGTGTTTATCCTTAAGAATCAGGAATAAAAGCAAAAATAAAGCCTTCCTCACCATGTGAGAAAGGCTGGTATCTGATGCATACACTGTCTATCGTCATATCACAGCAATTCTCACACTAACGGCTTGAGTAAGTCGTAGCGAAATCAGAATAATGCTGTTAATTATGGAACTCATCATCTTTTCTTTAAATTCGGCGCAAAATTAAGCATTTTCCTTAATATTTCAAAATATTCACAACAAATTTTTAATGCTTTGTAAGAATAAAGAGGAAAAGTCCCTCAAATTCATATCATACCGAAAAAAGCCACGAAAGACATTTCAAGTCTTTCGTGGCTAAACAGAATGTATATCTTAGTTTCAATCTATAGCAAGCAGTGTCTGATTGTTCCTACTGTCACTTTACTCCACTATTGATGAGAGGGAGGTCAAAGTTGACAAATATAGGATCAAAAATAACCTTTGCTGCAAATTCACCCATCGCCTTATAGCCTTCGGGATTCAAGTGCAGCCAGTCGTCGGAATATTTCTGCTGGAGTTTCTGGTGGTCATCGGGATCACGCACCAACAAATCGAAGTCAATC
>CACYEC010000161.1 GCA_902773225.1 uncultured Bacteroidales bacterium | reverse complement strand
CTTATGCTTGCCGCATCATGATGATGTCTGTTGCATTTGCGAGTGCAAAGGTACACTCTTTTTTGCAATCCTGCAAAATTTCAGCGCTTTTTTTTCGACAAAAAATGCGCTGAGACTACTTTTTTTGACAATTACCCATCCCACCTATCTACAAAGAAGGGAGGGGAGTTGATCTTGGTGGCCTAAAATCAGTCTTCAACAGAGCAAAAGTGAGAATCAGAACACATAGTTGTCGGTAATGATGTTCTTTTGCAGGGGATGATAGAACGCCATCTTTGGACCATGATGTTCTGCGACATCGAAGTGATGCAGGATGTCGCTATACGAAAACACGCTGATGTCGTAGATAATATAACCGTATTGATAGTACTTGTCGACGGCAGTATGACCGTTGGCGAGGATATCGTTGCTGGTTTCCAGGACTGTCAACCTGAGTCCGTTTTCTCTGGCAATACCCTCCACAGCGGGAATGTTGTCGGGCGAGCCAATGAACAGATACATGAACTGTCGCATGAATCCCAGTTTCTCCTCCTTGTCGTTGTGCTTGCCACTCATCAAGTTGCTCATGTATGCCATGAAAGCTTTGACGTAAATAGCCGCCTTGATGGGTAAGGAAATGAGAAAGTTGTAATTGGAGAAATGCTTTCGGAAGAAAATGAGCATGGCATTGTAGAAATTATACACATACCGGTAACTGCTTTTCTGTGTACTTTCCCCTTTGTAATGCAGTATGCGTGTGGGCAGGTAGTAATTGTGTTGTCCCGTCTGGAGCAGACGGTAGGACAGGTCAATGTCCTCACCGTACATGAAGAAATCCTCGTCGAGCAGTCCGCTCTTGTCGAGTGTGCTCTTGCGGATGAACATACATGCCCCGGAGATGATGTCGATTTTTTCAGCTGCGTTGACGTCGAGATACCTCATGTAGTACCTGCCGAAAGTACGGCTGTTTGGGAACAGAGTTCCAAGACCCGACATTTTGCAAAAGGCGACAAATGGCGTGGGGATGCCTCTTCGTGACTCGTATGCGAAAGCGCCGTCACTCTTCAGCATCTTCACGCCCAACGCTCCCGCATCGTCGTGTTTGTCCATGAATTGTATGCAATCGGAGATGGTGCTTTCTGTGATGACCGTGTCTGGGTTAAGCAACATGACATACCTGCCTTTGGCCATCCTGATGCCTTGGTTGTTGGCCTTAGCGAATCCGCAGTTAGTCTGGTTCTCTATGAAAACGACCTCTTTAAAGCGTTTCTTAAGGTAATCCACCGAACCATCGTTGCTGTTATTATCGACCACAATTGTCTCCACTTCAAAGCCCCGGGTAGATTTGCTGATGGAGTCTAGGCATTGCTCTAAGTAGGGCCTGACATTGTAGTTGACAATTATGATGGAAAGGTCGGTCATCTTGCTGTTTGTTTTATTTTCGGTATTCGTCGCTGGTTTCTTCCTGTCTGTTGTAATCTTCTTTTTCATCAGCCTCATCATTGGCAGAGAGGCAACCTATGAAGTTCTCCAACTTGTCGCGAGAGGGCCAGCAGAAGAAGAGGGCTACCAAGGGGACAAACGACATGAGCAGGCAATTCGCATTGAAGGACAGGTAATAGACAATGATATTGAAACATGCCGCCGAAACGAGGAGGGAAAGACGGATGAGACTCAGGTTACGGTAACAGCGCAAAGGCGTTCCGTAATGAGAGGTGACAAAAACCCTGTCTTTGGTGTATTTGGCAAACAATTTGAGTCCTAAATAGACATTGCCGAGAGCGAGTATGACTCCTGCCACTGTCACGGCATAATCGATGGAGGGAGAATCCGTCAGCAAACCGTTGGGCAGGAGGCCAGTCTCTCCTAAGATGACAAAGACAACGATTGAGGCGACCATCAGGTAGAAGTCGTTTCGCAGCACCCTGACCGACTGTCGAAGTTCCTCTGGGGATATAGTTTGTGGGTTGTTCATTTTTTTCTTACATTCTTTGAAGGATTTCCGCCCGATTCAGTTCTTGCCGGTGAAAGGCACGCGGTTGACGATGGAGCGGCCGAGTGTGATCTCGTCGGTATACTGCAACTCGTCGTTGATCGACATGCCTCGTGCCAAGGTGGTGACAATGAGGTCGCTGAACTTTGAGAGCTTACGGTAGATATAAAAGTTGGTGGTGTCGCCCTCCATTGTCGAACTCAAGGCCAGTATGACTTCATCCACTCCACCCTTTTCCACCCTTTCCACAAGGCTCTCAATCTCTAACTGGCTCGGTCCGATGCCGTCCATGGGTGAGATGACTCCCCCCAGCACATGGTAGAGTCCGTGAAACTGGGTGGTCGATTCTATTGCCATGACATCACGGATATTCTCCACCACACAGATGACAGAGGCGTCGCGTGATGATGACGCACATATCTGGCACACATCATCGTCGGAGATGTTGTGGCAGACCTTGCAGTATTTCACCTCGTGACGGAGTGTGGAGATGGCCGTAGCAAAACCGTCAACAGCCGCAACGTCGAGACGTAGCAGATGAAGCACAAGCCGCATGGCAGACTTGCGTCCCACACCTGGCAGTTTGGCGAATTCGTCAACTGCCTTTTCCAACAGAGAAGATGAGTATTGCTGGTTCATACACAAAAAAAGCAGAGACCAATCACCCGCACTAGCGACTGAACGCTCCACTATGCGTCACAAAATGCAAAATTACGAAAAAACAGACGAAAAGACAAACATATTCGGGATTTTCCTAAACGAAACGGATTCTGCAAAGCCCCAGACGGTATGTTTTGCAGAAAAAAAGCGGATAATCCCGGTTATGCCGTTGTGCGTTTTATTACTGTTTCTTAGTTCCCTTCTTGCTCGTTTTCTTATTCTTGAAGAGGGAGATGAACTTAAAGACGTTCTTGGTGATTTTGAACCCCCTCCAGGCGAGGAAACCGTACGACAGAAGTTTCTGCGCCTTTCCCTGCGTCTTGACACTGTTCTTCAGAGCGGGTACCGTTCCAAAGAAGACGTCCTTGTAAACAGTCTTCGAACTGCTGATGAGTTGTTGTCTAACCGCTCGTTTGGCGGCTCTGAGTTCGCGGAGTGTGCGGAAATCTGTCGTTTGAAGCATGCTGATTAGTTGTTAGGGGGCGTAGTTGGTTTGTTGTCGGCGTTTAATTCCTTCTTGGCCCTTTTGACCATACGGGTTACCTTCTTGGCCACCAACCTCATGACGAAGTTCTCCAGTAAGGGTTTTCTCACCATCCAGAAACAGAATCCTAAAACTATGAGGATCACACCGGAGAGCGCGTATCCACCTATGAAACTGTGGAGCAAGCGTCCCAGCCAGAAAGACAGGCTCATGCCAAGGCAGAAAACTCCGGCGAACACCATGACGAAAAGCACAATCAATGCAATTCCCATGCAAATGCCCACGGTCAGCATGTCCACTGCTTCAAGTTGGAGATAATCCTTTAGCAAAGAAAGCACTTGACTGGCTTGCGCTTTGGATTGATTCGTCGCATTATCCTCTTTATTCGCCATATCCTTTCAGTAGCAATATCAGGAAGACGTTATACCATATCTCTAATAATAAGGTGAAGACTTCCTGGAAGTTGATGGTCTAAGTTAAAGAAAGGGAGTCCGCATGGACGAAGACGTCAGCACGGACTCCCATAGTGTGCAGTCGCTTAGTCAGCATCGACCTCGTCCTCAGACTCGGGTTTGCTCTTTCCGAACGACTTGATCTTCTCCATGATGCTATCGACAAGTTTCTTCATCTCTTCCTTGTTGAGCTTTGCTCCACTCTCCTTGATAGCCTGAACAATCTTCTTGCGCTGGTCCTCTCCTTTTTCTGGTGCAAGGAGCAGTCCTGTTGCGGCACCGATGGCTGCGCCACCTATGAAAGCCGCCAATGTTTTCAATCCGTTACTCATAATCTTTTTGGTTTAAAAGGTTGATAATAGTAAGTTTTCAATGCGAATATAGCACTTTTTTTAGAAAAACGAATAAAATACACAATTTTTATGAAAAAAACACGCGAAAATTTGGTCGGTAATCACAGATGTTGTAATTTTGCGTACAGAAAATTTCAGAAACAAGTAGATTTAATTTCAAATTTAACTACAAGAAATATTGATTTCATCTACTTGAACCTAACAAAAGAAGTAAAGAAGAATCAAAGTTGATATGAGTATTCCGTATAAACTGACCGAGGTGAAAGACAACATCAGCGACGAGCCCAAACGAGGCTATTACGCAAAGGTGGTCACGCGGGGTACTATTGATACCTTGACGCTCTGCAGAGATATATCACGTACATGCACACTCACTGTGGCCGACCTGAGGGCAGCCATCGAGGCGATTTCCGAGTCGCTGACCATGTACTTGAAAGATGGATACAATGTCTATATTGACGGGTTGGGTACTTTCTCCATTTCGGCCGAGTCGAAACGAGTGGAAGACGAGGCGGAACTGAAGGGCCAGTCGGTGAAGGTGAAGAACATCAACTTCCGTTCGTCCGTAAGGTTGAAAAACGAGATGGCGGAGTCCACCTTCGAGAGGGCAAACGACCAGCAAATCGTGAAGCACCCGAAAAAAAAGGATTAAGACATGTCACTCACTTACCAAAAGGATAGCCACTTATCAAAAAGACAGCACCAGGCACGAAGAAGAATAGTGGTGGCAGATGACATGGATTAGAATGGCCCCATCAAGGGGAGAGTTATCAAAAGAAAAATATTAACAACAAAAACAAATAGGTTATTATGAAAAGAAATTCATTATTTTTGGGATTAGCCCTTGTGGCATCCATAGCACTCGTTTCGTGCAAGTCATCGGAAAGCAACTACCGCAAGGCCTATGAGAAAGCAAAGGCAGAAGAGCAGAACCGTCAGGAGACTGAGCCTGTTGCCGTAACTCCTGTGGTGACCCCAGTACAGACACAGTCGACCCAGACCGCCAACCAGGATATCTCCAATCTCCGTCAAGAGAAGTTGAATGTCCAGAACGGTGGCGTACTGAAAGCATTCAACGTGGTTTGCGGTTCGTTCAAGAGCATAGACAACGCCAACAACCTGAGGAACACACTTGTGAACCAGGGATACAGCGCACAGGTGGCACAGAATCCAGACACAGGCATGTACCGTGTGATTGCATCGTCGTTCGACGACAGGAGTTCTGCGGAAACATCTCGTAACGCCCTTCGCGCCAAATATCCTGACGCTTGGCTGCTTTACAGGACATACTAAAAAAGAAAGAGAGCCAAAGTGAAAGAATCACTATGGCTCTCTGACGTATCCTTTTTATGAATATCACCGTATCGTAAAGAAATTGATTGACAAACATCTCATATACACAACATCTCGATAATTACATTCAATAATTTCTTTTTGGTAACGTG
>CACYEC010000160.1 GCA_902773225.1 uncultured Bacteroidales bacterium | reverse complement strand
GGTCATCGTGGTGCGTCAGTACATGGACTATTATTATGTACTCCGTGACATCAAGGACGATGAGACGCGCCACCGCATTGCCAAAGATGTGGAGCGGATAGGTTTGAAGTCACTTGCCCGCGGTGTGATGTATGTGATGGGGGAAATCTTCAGTTTGGAGCGTGAATATATGTTTGTGGAACCAGACGCGTATGTAGGGCGTTTCTTGCAGAAAGAACTCATGCGCAATGACGCTTTGGAGAGGATAGAAAACCGCAAAACACAGCGCCCCGTGTCGTATTACATCAATCGCACCCGTCGCAGTATTTCCATGATGAGGTATTTCCCCAAGGAGTGCGTATGGAGTCCTTTTGTCCGCGCTTATTATTTTCTGGTTAGCAGATTGAGAATCTTTTATTACGTCCATAAGGCAAAAAAACATTAACAAGATATGAAAATAGGATTCGACAACGACAAATATCTCCGTATACAGTCGGAGCACATCAAAGAGCGTATAGCCCAGTTCGGCGACAAACTTTATCTTGAGTTCGGTGGAAAACTTTACGACGACTACCATGCCAGCCGAGTACTGCCGGGATTCAAGCCCGACAGCAAACTGCGTATGCTCATGCAACTGAAGGACGATGCCGAGATAGTCATTGTCATCAGTGCCGAGGATATAGAGAAAAACAAAGTGAGGGGCGACCTTGGCATCACCTACGACAAGGACGTGTTGCGCCTTCGCGATGTGTTTACCGACAGGGGACTCTATGTCAGCAGTGTGGTCATCACGCATTTCAACGGTCAGGCCAGTGCCATCGCTTTCCGCCAGCGTCTGGAGCGTCTTGGCGAAGTGAAGGTGTATTACCATTATCTGATTGAGGGATATCCCACCAACGTGTCGCTGATTGATTCAGATGAGGGTTTCGGTAAGAACGACTATGTGGAAACCACACGTCCCTTAGTTGTAGTGACTGCACCGGGACCAGGCAGCGGTAAGATGGCTGTGTGTCTGAGCCAGCTCTACAATGAGAACAAAAGAGGGTTGAAGGCCGGTTACGCCAAGTTCGAGACCTTCCCCATCTGGAACATACCGCTCAAGCATCCCGTCAATGTGGCCTACGAGGCAGCGACAGCCGACCTTAACGACGTGAACATGATAGACCACTTCCATCTTGAGGCTTACGGAAAGATGACGGTGAACTACAACCGTGATATTGAGATTTTCCCCGTCCTCAACGCCATTTTCGAGGGTATCTATGGCGAGAGTCCTTACAAGTCGCCTACAGATATGGGCGTGAACATGGCCGGCTTCTGCATCAGCGATGACGACGTGTGCAGCGAGGCGTCGAGACAGGAAATCATCCGCCGTTTCTACACTGCAGTCTGCAGCATGGTGGAAGGCAAGGACAACGACCAGGAGGTGAACAAAATCAAACTGCTCATGCAGCAGATGAAACTCACCACGGCCTATCGCCGTTGCACTGTTGCTGCCAAGGAGCGGAAAGAGGAAAGCGAATCCCATTCAGCAGCCATAGAACTGGCCGATGGCACCCTCATCACCTCCCAGACCAGTCCGTTGCTTGGTCCGAGCGCCGCCTTGCTTCTCAATGCCACGAAGCATTTGGCAGGTATAGACCATCAACTGAAGCTCATCCCGCAGAACATGATTGAACCTATCCAGTGGATGAAGACATCCATGCTCCATGGCAACAATCCTCGCCTCCACACCGATGAGGTGCTTGTGGCTTTGGCAGTGTTGAGTCAGCACGACGAGAATTGCCGCCGCGCCCTTGAGTCGCTGCCTCTTCTCGACGGATGCCAAGTCCATGCGACGGTGATGCTCAGCGAGGTGGACCGCAAAATCTTCAAGAAACTCGGTTGCGGCCTGACTACCGACCCGGTGAGGAAATAGGGGTTGGAATGCCGGATGCCGTTGTTTTTCGTTATGTCGTTATAACGTTATATCGTTATAGGGATGTTCTATTTATCACGAATTATCGAATTATTATTCTATTGATATTAAGAATTTTATGGAATTATCGATAAAATCGCAAGCGATTTTTAGAAGTTACCTATCATGTAATGACGTTAAATGTTATAGCGGGAATAGTTTCATTTCGTTTTTCTCGCCTTATGCTTCAGGTAGATGAAGAAAGCATAAAGCACAGACGAGGCAGAGAGTCCGTATTTCTTTCCATACCTCAACCAGTGGAAGAGTTTGCCGAGAGCATTGCCGTTGGGCAGGTCGTCGGCAATACAATAGACATATTTGAGCAAGAAATAGTGCGGAAGTTCGGCAACGAGTTTCCGCCTTATTTTTTCATCCTGTGGATTGTCGGAACCTTCCGACAGGAATGCGCTGTACCAGTCCTTCTCCTTGCCAATGGTATCCATCTTGACTTGCATACTGCCTGACGAAGAAATGGAGAGCGGATTGACCCTGTACTGGAACGCCAGACGCTGTGTGTTGGCTATTCCAGTGTGTCCGTCCCTTCCAGTCGAGGCGGCAATGGCTGCGGTGATGTTGTCGGATCCCCATGCGAGTGGCAGTTTGTGGTAACCTCCTTGTTGGCGCAGAGTCTCGGTATGGAACACAAAGTCGCCGATGTATTGTCGTCCGTTTGTCCAGTGATGGAGTATGAGCGCATAAGCCGACTCGAACTCGGGGCGGGGAATTTGCAGGTCGAAACCATTAGAGTCGTTGTCGATCATTTCGGTCCATCCGTGGTAGACAGCGAGTCCAGGTTGACGTTTGATGAGTTCGTCATAGAGTTGTAGTGCTTCGGGCAACAAACGGTCGTCATCGCCCATGCAGATGACGTATTCACCCTGTGCATACGACAGGCATTTGTTCCAGTTGTCGACCACGTCCACAGCTCCGCAGTTCTTCTCGTTGACGTAGTATCGGATACGTTCATCGTGGTAGGATATCACAATTGCGTCGAGGTCCTCGGGCGAGGCGTCGTTGACAATGACCAGTTCGAAGTCAGTGAAAGTCTGGGCAAGCACACTGTCGATGCACTCGCGCAGGTATTTTCTCTTGTATGCTGGTATGGTGACAGAAAATCGCATATCTATTGGTTGTGATTATGTATTTTGCTTTTTCCGCTTCAACAAGTTCTTGAAGAATGTCCTGTCGGTTGGGGTGAGGAGCATGTAGATGCATCCTGCATAAAGTAATGTGAAGAAAATGCCTTTCAAGAAGAACACCATGAACATTCCTCCTTTCTCAGAAAGGTTGAATCCCATCAGTCCAACCAACGACTTGATGGGGCTACTGAACATGGATATCATCCCCAGGCACAGGATACCTGATACGACATAGGGGAGGAAAGAATAGAAGAAGACCCTTTGAGAACGGATGTTCATCTTCTTGTTCCAGTAATAGAGGTAATAAAAGAGCATTTGGATGAGCATATATGCCACAAAGCCTATCACCACACCGCCTATCTGGAAACGCGGTATCAACCACCATGAGATGACCAATCCGACTACGGATGCCACGGCACTGCTATAGGAAATAGGTCGAATGTCGCTGCCGGCAAGGATGAGGCTCGAAATGGCTTGGTTGTGTGTGCCGAGGGTGCAGATGAGCCAGACATTGAACCAAGGGATCAGATACAGGTATTCCTTGCCAACATACAGTGTCAGCACCTCGCTGCCCACTGTCATCATGGCGAAACAGAAAAAGCATATCAGCATGGAAATGTACTTGGTGCCGTCGTAGGCCATACGGTAGTAGGCATCGCTGTTGCGCTCCGCCACCACCTTCGACGTGGAGGGCAGCAACACACTCGTGAAAGTACCGCCAAGCATACTGATAATACCGATAATGCCGTTCAGGATTCTGTAGTTGGCCACCGATTCCATCGTGCCTTGCATACCAAGAAATACAGGTCGGAGATTGTAGAAAGAAAACTGGAATATACTGAAAGAGAATATGTTCAGGCTGTATGGAAGTATTTCTTTCAATATAGGAATATTTATTGAAGGGCGAAAAGATATATATGGCAAGTCTTTCCTGATTTTCTTGATGAGGAATGGAATGATGGCGAGTAACGAGAAGGTGGTGAGCAGGAAATAGACCTGAATGCTCAGGTTGCACGTCAAGGTGGCGATGAGAACAGCAATCTGCACCATTTTGGGCAGCAAGGTGTATTTCTGCACCCATGCGACGTTCTCTGTGGCTTTGACCAACTGCTCGAAACAGGATGTGAACCAGTTGATGATAGCGCTGACCATCAGGATGCACAACAGATGTTTCAGTATGGTGTCTTGGGAGGCGTTCACGTTGAACAAGGTTGATGAATGGAGCATCACCACCAACAGCGCAATGGCATTGAGCAGCCCCACGATACCGTAGAAGCCGAGGCTGGTGCAGAATGCCTTTTTCACCTTGTCCGTCTGTCCGCCAGTGAGCCAGGACGAGAAAAAACGCACGTTGGTGGAGTTGAAACCCAAGTCCATGAGTTGCATATAGACGTTCACCGACATGGCAAGGCCGATGATGCCATATTCCGACTTGCCGAAATGACTGATCAGCAAGGGCACGGAGATGAAGCCATAGACAGCGTTGACGACGTTGAGTATGGTGGTCCAGTAAACTCCCTTTATGATGCTTCTCGATGACGACATATTGTTGTTCTTGTCTTGTTCCTCTTTTCAGTTGTTATTCCAATGCCTGCATCCGGCGCGTTGCAGACGCTCACCACATCACCCCCAGATGGAGTGGTAGCACATCGTGAGTGTGTCGTGGTCAATCGTCATAGGCGGAGCAGTTCGAGAATCTTGGTGTTGAATTGTTGGTGGTATTCTTCCACTTTGGTGTCCATGTCTCCACGGATTGTCTCCTTTAGATGCTGGCGAGCGTCAAAACTGTGTGTAACCAGTCTCACAATCTCCTCATCATTCTCTTTCGTCATGTCGCCTACGTACGGGTAACCAAGTGAGTCGTTAAACAGACCGATGAATTTTCTGCTGTAAGCCAATGGCACTACAGGCACACCTGTGGAGTAAGCAGCGATGGTGGCGTGCATGCGCGAGCCGATAAAGAAATCCAAGCCGGAAATATAACTTTTTGCATCCACAGGACTGAGGAAGAACGGAGCCAGCCTCACCTGTTGGTAGCTGTATTCTTCACTGAGGTCATAACAGACAGCGTAGTCGTTCTCCACCATCCGTTCCGAATTGACCACATGAGGCACCAGATGTATGGTGACATTCCTTTGTTTGAGGAAGTACCGAATGAGGAAGGTAATGAGGGAACGATAGTCCACGATGAGGCCGAACTGGTTGTCGCCGCTGTAGCCACCGTGCCAAAGCAAGGCGGAGACATTGAGTCCCACATGGATAGAATCGTGTGGGAAGGTCTTCTTCTTGTAGGGCATGAAGAAAGCCACGTCTATCATTTCAGATACAGACACATTCGCGCCGGCATGCTCGCGCACGAACTGGAGACTTTGTCTGTCGCGGGCCATGACGTGCACGGCATGGCGTAGGCTTCGGCAGGCCTGTTCACGTATCTTGTCGTTGTTGAAGGGGCCTATGGTCTGTGGCAACAGGCAGTAGGGTTTGCCGAACAAGCGGGCGGCGCGGTGGATTCGGTTGATGACGGCAAAGCGGTTGGCACCGTAGATATCGGTGAAACTATCGCCTTGCCCGATGTCGAATATGTAGTCGGCAGCCTTGAAAATCTTGTAATCGTCAAGGGTGGATTTCAGACGTACAGCCCTGGCCAGGTAGCCTTTAGGGGAGAGTGGGATAGGGTATCCGCAGGCTGTGTATTCAATGGTTTCTCCAAGAATACTCACTTGGTGAGGTCCCATCAGGCTGTCCTCGCTGTCGGGCAGAAAAAAACGCACTTCGTGTCCAGCATTGGTGATTAAGCGGCGAATCAAGTACATGGCAGTGAGACTCAGTGCCACACAGCCGCGGTTGCCGTTGCTTATCTTCGCATTAGCCAGTATGATGTTGTATGTTCTCATCCCTTTGTGATTGCTCTTAAGCGCAAAGTTAGGCTTTTTTGACGAAAAAAAATAATAATCACTGAATAATATGACATTTGTCGTCATGCGATGTCTGAAGAATGAAATAATAAAGGCGTCATTTCAGTGAGTTTCAAATAAAAAGTATTAACTTTGCGGCATTATTTGTGAAAGAGGAAACAATCTCAAAGTAATAAGCATCAAAGAATCATAAAAAACTGTAATCATCGTCATGTCACTTCGTTCTTTGTTCTTCTTCTTATGGGGCATCCTTGGAATTACTGCCACAGCCCAGAATGCTGACGAACCCGTTGCAATCCATCCAAAAGTCGGCACCAAATCTCAGGCCGACAATGGAGACATTGCCCTCAACTTGGTCAACAAACACCTGAATTATTTTGGTTGCCCATCCGAGCACCGCGACCAATACATCAATTCGCCAAAGTCGGCGAACATCCATCCCGATGGCACGAAATACTATGTCAATTCGTTGGAGGGATGCGCCACGGTGGTATATGACATGAATACCCACCAACGTCTGAAAGTCATCAATTACAGTTTCGAGGACGAAAAAGACTCCGCTCTCTGGAGCAGACCCAGTAGTTTCTATCCCTTCACGCATTATACGGAGAACCTCAACACTTTCGAGGGAAAACCCGTAGAGAGCACTTTCTCCCACGGAGGGCGGTATCTGTGGATACCTTTCTACAGACGGACTTACGACCTGAATGCCCAGGATCCGTCGGCCATAGCGGTGGTTGACACCCGAACTGACGAAATCGTCAAACTGATGGAGACAGGGCCGCTGCCCAAAATGGTTGCTTGCTCTCACGACGGACGGCACATCGCCATCACCCACTGGGGCAACAATACTGTGGGTATCGTTAACGTAGAGAGTCTCAATCCCGATGAATGGTTTCACGAGTCGCTACTGGTGGTCGATTACGTACTGCCCCTCGATTACAGTCTGACGGAACCTGTTGACCGAGACAATAAGAGTGGTTACTGCCTGCGAGGTACGGTCTTCACCCCCGACGACCAGTATCTCTTGGTGGGATGTATGGGAGGAAGCGGTGGCATTGCCGTCATTAATATGCAGACACAGAAGTATATGGGGCGTCTGCTGGGCATGATGGCCAATGTGCGTCACCTTGTCATCAAAGACGGTTATCTGTATCTGAGTATCAACAAGACGGGCTATGTGCAGCGGATTCAATTGGATGATTTCATGAAGGCGGCACAACAACTCGACGGAAAGACACGTACCGTCAGCGGATGGCAGAACTGCAAGGTAGGCGCAGGAGCGCGTACCATAGAGCTATCTCCAAGCGGAAGGTATGTCTTTGCCGCCTGTCATCTTGCAAGCCGACTCTTTGTTGTGGACACACGCACCATGAAGACAGTTGCCTCCATTGACGTGGATTCCTATCCAGTGGGACTCGACATCTCCAATGATGGACGATTTGTCATCGTCACTTCCCAAGGACGGGGTAATCAGGGTGGAAATGCTGTGAATATCTATGAGGTGGAGTACGCCGAACCAGAACCGACGCTCAAGAACACCGATGGAGCCGCCGTGATGAATCTGGCACCCCGTCAGACAGACGACAACAACCAAGCAGAAAAAACCGTGTTGTCAGGATTGGACTCCAATGCCCATGAGGAAAGCAATTCCCTTGTCTATACCATTATTGGTGCCTGTCTCCTTGTCATTGTCGTATCAAGTCTGATTTGGCGTCATAGACGCTCTGCATACGCTTCGCGGTAGAATAGTCTTTTTTTTGAACAAAAAGTCTGTGTTTTTCGGAAAAAATGACTAACTTTGCATCGAATTTTTAACCGAAACTTACCAAAAAGATATTCCGTAGCGTGATGCAAAAATCCGTTTTATGCTTATTGATGTTCCTGATGACCTGTGTTGTCAGCGCTCAGGACAATGTGTCCTTGCTGTTGGACCACCATTTTGTTGCAGGCGAATCACCCCTGCCCGAACTGCATGAGGATGAATTGAAAAGCGATTCACTTCAAGGTAGCCAAGGCGAAAAACTCAGCAAAGACACCACTTTGGTTGAAAACCTTATGAAAGAAGCACACAAGCACTTGGGTGCCCGCTATCGCTTAGGCAGCAAAGGACCGAACACCTTCGATTGCTCTGGTTTTACGAGTTATGTTTTCAAACAACAGGGAGGCATGAACATTGGTGGGTCTTCTCGCGACCAGTATGCTCGCAACATACCTATTAAAAGAGAGAAATTGCAGCCAGGGGATCTCGTTTTTTTTACCAGTTCCAACTCTGGTAAAAATGTTGGTCATGTGGGATTGGTCACAGACTATGACCCTGCGACGAAAGTCTTTAGTTTTATCCACGCCACCAGATCGGCAGGCATCACCATCAGCAAATCCAACGAGTCGATTTACGCACGGAGTTATATAGGCGCTCGACGCGTCCAGCAATTGTCCCTCTGACGTGCTAACTAAAGGTTTCCTTAGGTTGTTTTTGTCGTTGGCAAAGGCCTCAATGGAGTCTTTACTGCCAAAAGAGCAACCGCAAAATGAAGTTTTTCTCAAAAAAATGTGATTTTATTTGTCTATCCAGAATATTTGTGCTAATTTTGCACCGCGTTCTAAAGGAGCGAGTCATCATCGCACCCAAGAATGCTTAAGGATTGTTCTATGGTGTAATGGTAGCACAACAGGTTTTGGTTCTGTTTGTCCCTGTTCGAATCAGGGTAGAACAACTCATCAATGCCACAGGGTATTAAAGCCAAGTGGCATTCTTTTTCAAGGACTTGTAGCTCAGTTGGTTAGAGCAACAGACTCATAATCTGGAGGTCCCAGGTTCAAGCCCTGGCTGGTCCACACTGAAAATC
>CACYEC010000159.1 GCA_902773225.1 uncultured Bacteroidales bacterium | reverse complement strand
CTTGGTGCGCTGAGCATCGTCGAGCATCTTCATAAAGAACAGATAGGTCATCTGTTCGAGAATGGTGATTGAATTGGTTATGCCACCGGTCCAAAAGGTGTCCCAAATACTATCTATTCTATTCTTGATTTCTCCTGTTATCATTGTCCTTGTGGTTTATGTGTCCCACAAAGATACAACAATTTTTGAATACGATTCCACGAACCGTTAACCAAACAAATAAAAAAGGGGGTTAACCCCTCTTGATGTTAGCCCCTTTTGATGTTCTTACAACTGAAAGTCCTTCTTCACTCGTTGGACTGTACTGATACTCTTCTCGCATAGTTTAGCCGTGACTCGGATGGAGTAGCCTTTTTTCAGGTAGGTGATGATGTCTCGGTATTCCTCGGCTCTCTGCTCCATCGTCTTGACCGAACCTTTCTTCCTACCGACCTTACCGCCTTTGGCAACATAGGTCTTAAGACCACTGTTGAGCCTGAACTTGATGTTCTCACGTTCCAATTGGGCACAGGTGCTGAGGGTCGCAATCATAATCGGAGCAAACATCGTCGGCTTGCCATCCGCATCCAACAGATTGAGTTGTTCCTTTTGCATATAGAGGTTGATACCATTGTCGACTAAGTCCTTTACTGTGGCAAGTACCTCAAAGGCATTTCTGCCCACCCTGCTCAGTTCCGAGACAAGAAGCGTGTGAATCCTGTTAGCCTTGCAGTATGATATGGCATTCTTCAACCCCTCACGCTCGTCATTCCTCTTTGCGCCTGAAATATGTTCCTCGAAGACCTCTTTCACATCTAACTTGGCATACTCGGCATACTCCTTAAGGTCGATTACTTGTCTGTCGGTGCTCTGCCGATCACCGACACTTGATACTCTCGCATAGATTACTGATGTCTGCATACTCTATCTTATTTGAAATTTATGTTCAATTAACTCAAAGCGTTTTCTCAATACACTGTTTGATGGAATTGGAGTGCGATACCCAACATTTTCTGAATATTTTGAATACACCCCATTATTTGAACACTAAACACGTTTCTCTCCATCGTCCATAAGTGCTTGATTTTCATGTAACAAAGTTAGGCAAAATCACTGAAAACACCAAATTATCGATGCTAAAGAATCCTAAAGTGCAGGTATACTTTAATCTGTGTCACAGAGCATCGGAATGACCCCATTATTTACCACTTGACCTTATCAGGTTGAGTGGTGTGTGTGATTGTTTAACAACCTATTTATTATTATAGACTCCGAGTCGAGGAGGGTAAACAACGGCAGTTATAGAATGAGTGAAGATAATGATAAGATAACGTGCTATTTCCGAAGCGGCAAGGGGTATACGGGTCATGAAGACTATCCGTGCCCAATCATCGGTCAATGTGATTGCGATGACTGCTTCATAATAGAATCAGCAGTTAGGAACGCCATTAAAGCAGTGAGCGGACAGATTGATGACCTTGACGAGACTCAAACCCCTGGGCCAACTGTTCTTTTCGAACTGAGTTGTGAAGAGGAGGATGGCGAGACGGATAATGAGCATTCTGAGGCATAACGAAATGTGCCACCAAAATACGCAGCCAACCGTTATGCTCAAACATTCACCTACAGTGATACAGAACAAAATCCTATGTTTGCAGTCTGTTTTTCAGGTACTTATGGCTTCAAAATGGATGAAAACTAGGCTGAAACTCTGTTTCTGATGTGTGGGCGAAGTTAACCACCTTAAAATCAATTGATTTTAAGTCATTTTTCCTCGGGGAAAGTTTTGTTTTCTCGGGAAATAGGAGTATATTTGTAACAAAGGCTTTAAAAGGATGAACTCCAAAGGGGGTGCTTCACAACCCTTTCACCCCCGCCAAAGCCAAATTGAAGGGTTGATCATATAAAAGGAAAAAAGGGTTGAAATATGCCGAAGAAGAGACTTACTGACAAGCAAAAAGAAATGCTCGAACTTCTACCTGATGGACTGCCTCCAATGAGCAATGCAACTGAGTTGGTCTTGGCGAACATCATCTTGTGGTACGGTACGGACTATGGATGCGAACACGATTATATTTTCAGGACGAATGAAGATATGGCTCAGGATACGGGGGTATCAAAACAAACAGTCATAACATCCGTACGTAATTTGGAACAGCTTGGTCTAATAGAGAGAAACAGAGGTCAACGTGGTCAAGCGAGTGAGTATTATCTGAGCGATGAAATCAAGCAGAAAATAAACTTGACATCCACTGAAAAAAAGAGTATGCCAAAAGAGATGGTAGTAGAAAGGAACACGTCAACGAGTCAAATAAATGAAACAATGGGTCAAATAACCAAGGGTCAAATGACAGAACTAATTGGTCAAATAACTGATGCAGTCTGCGAAAGAATGAGTGAAATCATCACATTGAAATTCAATGAATTACACGATGCACTTATCAACTCTGCAACACAAGGCAAAAAAGCGTATTTGACTACAGAATCAGAGACAGAAGTAGACATAGAAATATTGAACAATATCAGACAAGATATTGAAAGAAAGCCTGAGCGAACATCAACGTCTGATGATAACGCTTATGTCACCAAAGTGTTCAATTGGTTGGATGATGAATTAGATTATCTGTTCAAGGTGAAAGACATCAATGCGTACAATGGGATGACCAATAAGATTGCTAAATACGTGGATGATATTGACAAATCGAAGTTCTCTGAAAAGCAGTGGGAATGCGTACTTAAGAAACTTGACCGATGGGGGGGAATCGTAAAAGCAAAGGAGAAATACTTCAATCGTCAACGAAACAATAAGTCAGATAGCGACAAGGCTGATATTTCAAAGGGTGAGTCGACTGTCGATGAATGCGACACGATATCGGTCAATCCGATTGATTCTCTGTTAGATGATGTAACTCAGCAAGGCAGGTTCTTCTCAGAAGAAGTAGTAGCTGAGTGGGTAGCAAAAGAAGTGAAGAAATACACATCATACGAATCATGGGAAAAGCGAACAAAGGACAAACTCAACCGCAGGTTTGGCGAGGATTGGTTGGTTGGAAATGGTGCCTATGCATATCCACTCTTTTTGGATGCACAAAAATATGCTCAGAAGTACTATCAGGAGAGTCATGAGACAGTGCAGCAAGTTGATGACGATGAATTGGCACCGTGGGAAGTTCCATTTGAGCAGAAATGGTAGAGTACAGTCTCAATGGCTATAATTGCTCCACAAATCGGTTCTCAGGGCATTTGTTCCGAAAAATGACCACACTATCATCTTGAAAGGAAAACGTCAACAAGTGCTATGTATGCGATTCATGGCCGATTAGGCATCGCCATTGGCATCATCTTCCTTTTTTGTGTCGCTATTAAACGATAATTCTGATTGGCGCAACAGTTCCAACCTTCTTTTCTTCTTAACTTCTTCCATTGTTTTTATGTATTCACCTTGCCCTGTAAAAAGTGTTGTTTCATTAGCTGCAATGATACTATCTGTATCAAACTCTTTCAAATAGGTTTCAATATCAGCAGGATTGCGACCCATATTTTGAGCAATCAATCCAACGGGAACATTTGAATGGTATAAATTAGAAGCGTAAGAATGTCTTGCCGAATAAAAAGTTATACCATCATCTAATCCTACTCTTTGCGCCACTCGTTTCAAATTGACGTTGACAAGATATATAGCGTATCTCATTCTCCCATACTTAGCGTACTCATCATCGTTGTTCTTATCGTAAATGGGGAAAACATATTCTTCCAATTCATCTTCATCTTCACAGCCTAAAACAATTGAACCAAATGGATTCAAATATGGTATAAGCAATGATGCCTCACAAACAATTCGTGTGGGGTGATTTGTTTTCTCTCTCTTGGTGTTAATCTCGTAATATTCAGTAATCTCTTTGTGGTTATTAGCATATTCAACATCATGTTCGGCTAAATCTTGAAGCCATTTTTTTTGATTCACAACTTTTTTAATTTTCAAGTCTTTTAGTTTTAGTTTTGCCAAATCAACCAATGCCAAACCTTGAAATAGATAAGAACAGATAAATAATGCCAATGAAAATTGTTCTGCATCGATTGGTGTTAATTTGGTTGTTCCACGAGGCTTAAACTTTTGATTCCAATAATGAACTTTGGTCTTTTCAAGATTGGGTCTTGTTTTTGTTCCTATAAAACCATATGTATCGTAATAATACTGCATCAGAGTAGTTATTTCAGCAATAGACAATGCTCTTTTGCGTGTTGTGCAGTCAAGCTCTTTAATGAACTTATAATTTTTTAGCGGAGATTCATTGATATATTCTTTTGCGATGGCATAGTTCAACACCGACTTCAAACAATCAAAAAACTTCCTCACTGAATTGTCAGCATACTTGGAATGAAGGTAAAGTTCAAAGTCATTGATCCATGCCTTAGTTATGTCAAACAACTCGATATCCTCATCGCTATTAAAACGCTTAATGATGTTCAGTAAAGTTCTATAACCTGAAGCTGTATTGAATTTTTTAGTTGTGTCTCTAAAAAAACTAATACGTTCTTCTATTAGAGAAAACAATGTGTGTGTTGTTGGCTCCGATTTTGAAATTGCTTTCACAATGCTGTTAGCAGAGTAACCGTGTTTTTGTCCTTCAACACCCATCACATACCTATTTGCCTTATCGATTTCAGCCCGAATAATGGTGTTCATATTACTCGCCATCGGGTGAGACTGTCTAACTTCTCGCTTCTTCTCGTTCCAATTCTTTTCTGAACAGGACAACCCAATACTCTTATACTTCCGTTGTCCATTGTAGGAGACACGAAGCATAATGGGATACTCACCATTAGCCAAAACCTTTGACTTATAGAGGATTACGGATATTGATGGTAAATTTCGTTTCATTATTGCAGATTTCAGTTTACAATATGGTTTACATTTTCTTGTTAGAAAAACCATTTTAGTTTACATCTGCAAAGATATAGATAAAAAATAAACTACTGAAAATTAGATTAATAAAAAAGATTAAAAAAATACTATTTGTTCCCCAGACAGACGAAAAGCACACTGTATTTTCCGTCTTCAATCATTTTGAAGGTGCAATATTACAAAAAATCACCGAAAATTGATACT
>CACYEC010000158.1 GCA_902773225.1 uncultured Bacteroidales bacterium | reverse complement strand
TTGAAACTCATGTCCTTCCTACTTGCTCAACCACTCTGCCACGCCACATGCGATGATTATCAATGCGCATGTCAGGTTGGTCAAGACCACTTGTCCGTTGGTCACTGCCTGCTGGCAGTACTTGGAGTATGCCCAATTGGGTTTTCTCCACCATTCCTTGATTGTCTCCATCTCTTTTCGTTTTTTAATCTGCCGCACAGTCCACATTAAGTGCTGCGTGTAGAGCAGAGGGTTATCTACTTCCATCGGTGAGCAATTCCGCTACGATGGCTTGTTGTATCTCAATAAGTTCATACCATGTCGGTGCATTGGGCTTGTCACTGTCTTTCCGCTTCGTCACCACACCCTTGCTCACCCATTCGTCGAGTTTGGAACGTTGGAAGCCTTGCGCCTCCATGTATCGCCATGCCTCACGTTGTTTCAGCCTTTCCTTTCCTCTCGACATCATGTCATGGTATTGCACCATTCCAAGCATGACAGCTTGTTTCACCAGCTCAAGGCTTTCGTCAAAGTCCATCTGGCTTGAGGTTCGCCTTTATGTAGAGGTAGTCGAACTTAACGTTCTTGGACACCACGTAGTGTGTCCAGCCTTCCTCTTGGTTGATTTCCCATGCCCGATTGTACCAAGCCCTCCAGTTCTCTTCTGAGAGTTTCAAGGTGAGGGTGGTGCCGTCGGTCATGTTCTCAAGTCTCTCTCTCTTCGTCATCATTTCAATTCATTCGGGAACGCATAAGTGTTCCATGTCATTCCTACGCATCCACTGATTGTAGTGCCTTACCGCTTCATCACCTCGCAATCCCTTCCTTTGTCGGTCTTCAAGCTCTGCAAGATACACCTTGCGTTCTTGCTCCATCCGCTCGTTCAGCTCTGCAAGGGTTGTGCAGATCCTGCTCAATCCTTCCATCATGACTCATCCTGCTTGATGAACCACCACTGCCGCTCGTAGTCCACTGCAAGCCACTCTCCTGGCATTGCCCAATTCGCTATAGTTCCGTCGAGATGCTGCACCCTGGTCAGGTGCAAGACAAACGGATAGAGGTTGTCCTTCTGCACCGACTGAACACAAGGCAGGGCAAACAATGTGGCAGAGACCACTTGGGGAATCTGCATCATCTGCGAGAATGTCTTGTTGTATTTTTGCATTTTTTTTGAGGTGTTTTGTTGTTTGGTGTGAACTATTTTTATATATTTGCTGTGAATAATGTTTCACACCGCAAAAGTAATGATTATATTCGTTACCGCAAAATAAAACAATGAATATTTTCGTTAAAAACACCTATTTGGACAATGTATAAATAATAGAATTATGGAAACCACTGTAAAAGAAAGACTTATAAAATACCTCAAAAATAGGAAGGTTGGTCAGAATAAATTTGAGCGCATGGCGGGGATTTCAAATGGCTATATATCACATCTTAAAACATCCCCATCTATTGACATTTTAATGAAGATACTCGATGCTGCACCAGACTTGAATCAAACATGGCTACTTACTGGCGAAGGTGAGATGTTGCTACCTCAGAAAGAAAGCACCGCCACCATCACGGACAATTCCACCTCGGTGGCAGGGAACTCCAACCAAGTAAATGCGACATCGACACTTGACAAGGCTCTCGATGAGATAGCCGCTCAACGCAGGCTCGTTGAAAAAGCACAAGAGCAAATCGACAGGCTAATCACTCTCCTTGAACAACAACATCAATAACCAAAACACCTATAATCATGAAAAAGTTATTCCTCCTTATTGTTATTGCAGCATCACTCACTTCGTGTTCATACACCATTCCACCGTTTAGGCATGTTTTATTCATCGACTTTGAAGACATACGCTCATACGGTGTGGAAGTAACCAACGGCAACCTTCCAGAAGGTGCAATCCCTCTTGGTCCTTATGTGGAAACTGTGTGCTATGGCCGTTCAAGCAAACGTAAAGGTACGGTATCTGAAAGCAAGGCTTTCCCCAATCAACCTGAGTTTAAAGTTCAAACCATAAATATTGGGAGTGAAGATTCCGACCTTAAACAACTAAACGCTTCTTTAGCCAACGAAATTAAAAAAATCGGTGGGGATGGAATTGCAAAACTTACTGTTAGTCAGTTCTACAACACAGAATATATAAAAATTTTAGGTATTGCAATTCCCTTCTACGAAATAGAAGGTATCATCTATAAGAACAAATAATAAAAAACAGCACCCAAAACAGCACCTAAACAACACCATCCAAAACGCAACTATCAATAAGACACCTATTTACAACATAAAAAACCTTTGCTTCCGGTTCTGAAGGTCTTGGGTTTGAATCCCAACGGGATCACGAAAGTCAATAAGTCCCGAAGAGCGAAATGTTTTCAATTCTTCGGGGCTTTTTGTCTCAAGTAGGTTGTCTGGTGCATGTCTGCGGGGATTGGTAGAGCAATCCCAAAAGAAAGTGTTGAAGAATACGCAAGAGGTTGTCTTTCTTAATTCGTCTACGGCCGTAGACAAAACGCCAACGCCATATAGTCGAATTGTTTACAGGCCATATAACAAATTGAAGGGTGCTAGATTCATTCATGCTTTGTTGATTTTGATAATGGAAAGGGTAAACAGTGGTTTCGATTCCTTGATGGTTTTTGCCTATGATTTTCATTTCATACATCCAATAACCTGTTTTATACATTTGCCATTATTCTGTTTGG
This sequence comes from uncultured Bacteroidales bacterium, assembly GCA_902773225.1. Lineage (GTDB taxonomy): Bacteria > Bacteroidota > Bacteroidia > Bacteroidales > Bacteroidaceae > RUG11857. Next base: position 412 of record CACYEC010000158.1, on the reverse strand, counting down.
ATGTTACAAATAATGATTGTATTTTTGCACCAACTAAATCATTCCAAATATGAAAGTGTCAAAGAAAAGACTATCGTTGCTGACAGGAAATGACGTTAATTGCTTTTGAGTATGAAGAAGGTATTATTAATTTTCCAAGCAGGTTGATACAGATAAGATTAAAATTTGAAACATGAAAATTACAATATTTACATTGACATCTGAGCTGCACGACGAGAAAGCGGTGGCAGCCATGACGAGCGAATTCTTGGGAAGTTTGGGCATCTCGTATGAGTTGAAGGGAAATGACTATTCCGACTATGGCGAGCATGTGCTGAATCTGATTTACGTGCGAACTGGTGGAACAGAAGGCGTCTTCAAGAAACTGCTTCCCAGTTTGCTTGAAAAGTCGGACAAACCGTTCTATCTCCTT
>CACYEC010000157.1 GCA_902773225.1 uncultured Bacteroidales bacterium | reverse complement strand
TACGATGAGGAGGTCACGAAGCTACTGGATGCTATCGATGTGAAAACCTAAACCCCGATTTGGGTCACCCCGTTGCGGAAAACAGGATGGTTCTCGCCTGTTATTTGAGCGGTCAGTTGTTCCTCCGTTGTGACGGAGGTGGGAGTTTGCGCCCATGCTCCGGTGGATGTGAATACAGAGAGCAACAACACAGTTGCCCTCACAAAAAAGATGGCTTCATTCGTTTTGTATTCAAATTGTTCTGATGATAAATATTTCCAATATCCAGATGAAAAATCAGATGCTTATTCGTTGATGACCAACTCGGCAATTCTGAGTCTCAAATTCCATCCCATCCATACCTTAAAGCTACTCAGAGAGCCGTTGTAATTGACGACTGTCAATCTGAACTCCTGATATGTGCCGGGATTCTTGCAGACGTAGGTCTTAGAGGCTGAATTACCTCTGGGCTGCTCGTTATGCCGCACGTCAATCTGGTCCCAAGTGCCTCGTGCATTCTTTCCTTGCAAGTCCCACAATGTAGGCTCACTTTCATATTCATCCCATACGGCGGAATTATAGAGCGTGTAGCTCTTGATGTTGATAGGTCTGCTGGCTTTGAAAGATGCTTCCCAGTAGGAACCGTTCACTCGGGCTTTAATCGATGGTTGCCAATCGGTTTTGAGGTTGCCGTCAAACAATTTTGAGACATAGTCTCCTCCGTCACTGATAGAGGTGAAGGTATATTTGTCAGATATCGTTTCATAGCCAGGACGCAGATACGAGAATACATCCTTCATGTGCTTCACTTGCCACTCCTGGAATGTGGTGCCTACTTTCTTACTTGCCAGTTTGCTCTTCTTTAATTGTTCAACCCATTCTGTCGCATGTTTGACAATGCCGTTGGCATCCTTGAAACCAACCCATTTGACTTCGGGCAGATAGGTACGGGTATAGCAGAAGGGGGTACTGATGTTCTTCAGTTTGACACACACTATCACTGTTACCTCATAGCTGGGCATATATGGCTTGATGGAACCATTCCCCCAGAAACTCTTGTCATATCCAAACATGACAGGCTCAAAAAGACAATTATCGTCACCGCGGCCTATCAAGGCATAATGGACTGCATCCTCTGTTTCACAATCCTTATAGATAGTGGGATATTTCAAGTCCATTTTCTCGCTATTGTCACTGAAGTAGTCCCAGACAGGATTGTCGTTCTGAATGCTGTTAGATTTAAACCATGATGCACCCTTCGAGATAGAGTATTCGTTATTGATTGTCAGGCCATAGGCTATGCGGTAGTCATTGCCACTGTCGTGCTTCGTTCCCTTTCGCACTCCGCAGAAACTCTGAACATCCACATACTCAATCTGTTTCTTGGGGAACACATTGGGGTTGAGTACCACTTCCACGCTGCTCGGGTCATAGAGACACGCTGTAGCCTTATACGAACTTGCGTCCTCGTTGAGGAGAGGGAATTTTGGACGGACAGCCTGACCGCCTGCATCTTCCACCTCGTACGAGAATTGGGCATCGAGTTGATAAACCACGGGGCTGCTCTTGATGTTCCATACCCCTTGTCCAAGGGTTGAATTCTTGGTCTCGAACCTGCTCAACGGGAAATCGGGGGAAGCAACATTACTCACACTCTTCGAACCTTCCACAAGACCCTTGGTGTTGATGGTGCCGTCAATATTCTTCACGATTTGGAACTGGTCTTTTTTATCTGGGTCGGGGAAACTGGTGATGACATTGTATCCTTGGCCAAAAAGAGTGAAGCCTGCCTGGATGGCCTCACCATATTCGCCCTTGGAAATGCTGGAACCCAATTTATAGGCATTGGTTCCCACATCTTTCACCATGCTTACCCACCCCTTCAGTGAATTGATATTGTAGGCATTTCCTGGCATGACATCTTGGATATTGGCCTTGATGGTGCTGCTGAGGGAAACTTGGCTCTTCTCCCATGCGCGCATCTGCAGGCGAAGGCGCTGGAACGCGTCGCTAAATCCAGGACGATATGAGGAAAGGTCTACATCAAAGGCCCACCAACCCACATTGGGGGTTGCGTAGTTGTCGCTCGATTTGGCGGCAATCCAAGGGCTGCAAAGCACGTTGAAGTCGGTGCCGTTCATGCCAATTGCGCCTCTGTTGACAATCTGCTTGTCCATAGGAAGACCGTAACGGAGACCTAAGTGCTGGGCTGTCATCTCGTTCAAGGTGACCTCCCAAGCGTGGTCGTTGGCTCCGTTAGCATTGTAGTTGGAAGGTATGTAGGTGAAGAAGCGGAGGATTCCCATGTACTTGTTATAGAGAGCGAAGAAGTTGTAGTCTTTGCTGATGGTATTGCCGCAGTAGTTCATCACCAGTTCCCAGCCGTATTCGGGGGATATGTTGTCGCAGAAGTTCATAGGCAGGTTGTTGTTGGTGGCCTCAGTACTCCATGGCAACTGTACCTTGGTGAATTTCTTGCCACCGACGTTGAGGTCATCGCCCATCGCGTCGTAAAGGTAAATCGACTGCTGCTTACGCCAGTTCGAGCGGGTGAATGACTTGTCGTTAGGGTTGGAATAATCGGTTCCTTTCGTGGCTTTCGATGCTGCCGACATCACCTTGTCATAAAGTTCCTTCTGGTCTTGCTTGGTGTTGATGGTAGCACGCTTCAGTTCAACATCACCAGCAATCTCTCCTCCAGTCTGAACTTGTTCGTTAGGACCAGTGCCAACCCCAGCTGCACGGGTCTGAGACAAGTATGTACTGGCGGTTTCTTCTATTTCGTCCTCATTGTTGATGTAGGTGTCCTCGTCTGAGTATGCCTCAGGATGCTCATTTAAGGATTCAAGACTGGCCAATGTTAAAATGGTCTTCTCTGAGATGAAGAATAGGCTGTTGTCATCAATTGCACCCGTCTCATCGTCACACTCGTTGAAACCGAAGAATCTCTGGGTACCACTTTCATCGCCAGGGATGCCGGAAGCCCAGTCATATACGACTGAGATGCCATGAACTTGAATGGTGTCGTCAATGTCCCATTCGAGATCGGAATTGACAAATGTCTTCCATCTTCCCGACAAACTGTCGACAGCAAACTCATAGTCCTCGTCCAAATAAAGGTCATAGGCTATGAATGTGTCATCATCTTTAAGGTCCCATACGCGCACGGAGTTGCCGCCTAACAGAATATCACTTAAGTCGAGATGGAGACCGAGCGCAGTCTGCCTCAAGTCTTTATCTGTGACAATGGAGTTGTTGACATCATCGTCAGAGCACGAAATAAGTGACATTGCTCCGCTGATCGCCAGGATGGCAGCGAGCATCAAAAGATTGAATTTTTTCATTTTTATGAATGTGTTATGAATGATTTGTTACAATGTGATGGACGTATTTTTTGTTGTTTTTTCGGGGATCACGAAAAAGAATCTTGTGAGAAAATGCAAAAATGCGAGAACTCTCTATTATTGGCCGAAAATCATTTGCAAAAATAGCGATTTTTGATGTTATTTCCTAATTTTTTAACAAAAGTATAAAACGTTTGCATCAATTATCTTTTCAGTGCTGTTTCCTGCACGAATTATTAGTCACACAAGGTCGGATTGCTGAAGTCAAATGTTTCATAACAAATGTTAAAACAAGGGATATTTATGCATAATTGAAGATTTTCTGCATATTACGAGTGGTTTTTGGGTGTGTTGTGGATATTCATGCAATGTTATATGCAAAAATGTTTCATGGGTATGACAAAATGAAACATTTTGAAACATGGCACTTTTTCCAATTTCTACATGATGATGTTCATCCTAAAATTATGACCTCTACCTGACTACTGTCTTTTTACCATGATATATATACAGTCCCTTCGATGCGGGGTGACCGTTGAGACAGCGACCGTCAAGGGTGTACCATTTCCCATCAGTGGAGAGGGGGGTGATTGGGATATCAGTGGGAATAGTACCGGACTTGATAATCTCACTGATGGCGGACAAATCATAGAAAACTGAGTAGCCTTCAGATGTCTCGATGACATGGGTTGGCTCCACGCATTCCATAGAAATGATCGATGACGAAGCACAACTCACTGTAACTGAAGGACGCCATGTCAGCGGCTCGGCTCTCGGAATTGAGGACACTGACGGTACTTTCTTTGTCCAACCTGACGATATCTGCGTTTTCGTTATCGGTAACGACGATGACCTTCTCGCCGTTGTAAGCGGCTATGTGGTAGTAGAGGTCACTGTACAGGTCGGAGAGGGTGGACAGGGGAAAAAACACTGCCGAATCGTCGCCCCGCAAATCGATGCCGTATTTCTTGAAATCGAAAGTGACTGTGGCAGAGGCTGGCGACAACTCCTGACTTCTATAGCGGATGAATGGAGAACCATCCAAATAAACATTGTCCATACCTTCCTGCACCAGGTCCATCATGTTGGTGAATGCCATGAAGTCTTCTGACGAGAACTGATCGGTCGTGATGTTCACTGTGGCATTGGCGTATGGACCTGCAAGGGTATAGGCTCCCTCGCCGGTCTTGCTGACACCTACTGTGGTACCAGGGAGCATGAGCTGTTGGAAATCTGCTACAGAGATGTAAGCCACTGAGGGCATGTCGTCGTAAAAGCGCAAACTCACCGTGCCGTCTTCCTCACCACCACGGTTCACGGGTATCTGCCGTGTGGTAAATGTCAAGTCGGTCTGCGCATACATACTTAATGCAGCCATTAAGGCGGCCACGGTCATTACTAATGTCTTTTTCATTGCGGTAAAAACGTTTTAATTCCGGTTTTCAGCGTTTTTTTTTATATCACATAAAAGCAAAAAAAATCAGCCAATAACATTTTGTTATTGGCTGAGAATCATTTTCTTGGCTTTTGGGTGGCTAGTCGGACTCGAACCGACGACATTCAGAACCACAATCTGACGCTCTAACCAACTGAACTATAGCCACCATGT
>CACYEC010000156.1 GCA_902773225.1 uncultured Bacteroidales bacterium | reverse complement strand
GTGACCAAGCGTGGCTACATCATGGCCCACTTCGCTCGGTTCGTCACCGGCATGACACGTATCGACGCCACATTCAGCGGAGCCTCTCTCGAAGGGTCGGGTTATCTCTCGCAGACTGGTGACACCGTGGTGGCTGTGGTGGCCAACAGTGGTGATGCTGACTGCACTTTGACCATCGACCTGCCTTTCTATACTACCACTGGTAAACTTTACACCACCAGCAAGTCGAAGAACCTATCGGCTTCCGACATCACTCCCGAGCAAGAGACCTGCCGTCCTGTTGCCACCATACCCGCACAGAGCGTCGCCACACTGCTTTTCGTCCGCAGCCGCGACCGACAGCCATCCAACATGAAAGGCAATGCCACCCACTTCAACCGCATCGATGATATGGAACCCACCCGAACCGTCTTCGGAAGAACATACAAACTCTCGGGCAAGACTTCGACCTTCGATCATTCCAACCCGCTGATATCTGCGAGAGTCAACACTGCCGGTGGTTATTTGGCACTCAACGACCGCTACGACCGGTTGGTAATGCACGTTAACAAGGTGACGAGCAGCATGAACTACACCGCATCGGAAACCACTTTGCTGTATGTCAACGACAAAGGGGTACTCTCAAGCCACAACTACGGCACAACCGATTTCAGCAGACGAGAGAACTTTGACCTTGTCTTCGACCTATCCCCAACCACCCTCACCGACGGTTGCCGTGGACTCATCAGCATGACTTGCAACAACTGGTCATCCACGCTTTCCATCTCATTCGGTGAGGTCTATCTGGGCACCAGTTATGCCGCCACTCTGAGTGGCGCATACGTGGAGGACGACAGTTTCGTACTCGAGTACAGCAACGACCCATCATGCACCAGCATCGACATGACAGCTGTGAACCAATTGCCATCCAGCCTGCTTTGGATGGAAGGCTCCAACCGTATAGTCTATGTGTCGGAGGGCAGTGGCCTGACAGGCAACAACATAGTGGCTGAAGGAACCTGCGGTCATTTGTCGCTGAGCGACACTGGTGGCGACTTCCACCCTGCCAAAGCACTGACAGCCAATGAGATTGAACTATCGCTGGAAGAAATCGGTGGCCTGAGAATGGTGGTGATGCCTTTCGAAGCAAATGTTCCTGAAGGCATTTCCGCCTATTCCTTCGATGCCGACTTGAACCTGCAACCTTGTAGCGCCATCACAGCGCATCAGCCCGTACTTTTGGCTGGAGAGGGAGGTGCCCTCTTCAGTGGAAGTGGTGAGGTGTCTTACGCCAACAGTCCGCTTGATGCCACCTTGCGCGGCACTTACTGCGCAACTACCCTACACGCTGGCGACTATATCCTGGCGCAGCAAGACGGACAGTGGGGACTACTACGACTGACAACCCCCACTCCACTCGCTCCTTTCGGTGCCTATTTCAACCTGTCATCTACAGAGTCCTTCATTCCGCTCAACTTCGACCCCACTGCCATCAACGACATCAAAACCGACGAACCTGACGCCACCACCTACAACCTTTCAGGACGGAAAGCAACCAAACAGGAACGTGGCATCCTCATCCGCAACGGCAAGAAGACACTGCGGAAATAATCTGACAATAACAACAATGCTGGATTTCGCGGCCGTTTTTTCACGGTCGCGAAATTTTCGTTTTATTACCACACAGGCCGAATACTTGATTAACAAGAAAATAACAGACGCTATTTGCATAAACGGGAACACCGCCAGTGGGGATATTTTATCCCGAAATGCTGAAAAATGCGAACAACCAAGCGTTTTTCTGCCATTTTTCTTGGTTATTCAGAAGAATCATTATAATTTTATACTCAAATTCACAAAGGTCACCATAACTATGTATGACCTCAAAACATTCAAACGTTAACCATTAAAATAAAGAGACCATTATGAACGACTATTATGACAACTACATACCCGAATACGACCCCGAGGCAAGAGATGTCGGTGGTTACCACGACGACGGGTATGACGAAGAAGAAGACCTCTTCTCCGACGACGAAATCCGCGACCAAGAAACAGGCTTCTGCTCCCGCCCACCCAAAAAGCGCGGCTCTAAGCGTTGAGGAATGCTTTGAATCTCTTAAAACCACATAGAATCTCCTAACCCACTATGCGCAAAAAACAAGTATATGATTATTTGATTGACTACTTCAGCAGGGAGATGCCCGACGTGGAGACCGAACTGCAATACGAGAACCACTTCCAACTATTAGTGGCTGTCATCCTTTCGGCGCAATGCACAGACAAACGGGTGAACATGGTCACACCAGCGCTGTTCGAGGCCTACCCCACCGCCGAAACAATGGCGAAGGCTACAGAGGAGGACTTGTTGCGCTATATTCATTCCGTGAGTTATCCCAACAGCAAGGCCGAACACCTGTTGGCAAGCGCGAGAATCATCGCTGAGGAATACAATGGGGAGGTGCCTTCAGATATGGACATGCTGCTGCGCCTGCCTGGCGTTGGACGAAAGACCGCCAACGTCGTGCAAGCCGTGGCCTTCGGCAAGGCCGCCATGGCAGTCGATACCCACATCTTCCGCGTGAGCCATCGCATAGGACTCGTGACCAAACGGCACACCACACCCTATAGCGTGGAGATGGAACTCGCCAAGAACTTCCCTTCTGAAATCATCCCCAAAGCCCACCACTGGCTGCTGCTCCACGGCCGCTACGTCTGCACAGCAAGAAAACCCAAGTGCGCAAAATGTGGCATCAGCGACGTGTGCAAGAAGATTTTATGATTATTTATGGTTTTCATTTTGTTATTTGATTAGAAAAAGAGTAAATTTGCAAATCGTAAGTAGGAGATTTGCGCAGGCAAGATGCCTATGCGCCCTATATAGCATCGCAGGCTCGTCGCCTGCATACCTTGTTGATCATCGCGGGCATGACGCCTGCGTACCCTGTTAAACACCGCGGGCGAAATGCCTGTGCACTCTTGTTTGTCCAGTCAATGGACTCTTTTATGATTAAAATAACCATTTAGAAACAAATAACAAACATTCAAAAAAACAGAAAAAGAGTTATGAATATCAACGATTACAACTTTGCCGGCAAAAAGGCAATCGTGCGTGTGGATTTCAACGTGCCCATCCAGAATGGTCAAATCACTGACGACACCCGTATCCGCGGTGCAGTTCCCACCCTCAAACTGATTCTTGAGAAAGGCGGCGCACTCATTATCATGTCGCACATGGGAAAACCCAAAGGCAAGGTGAAACCAGAACTCTCTCTGAAGCAGATTGTTCCTGCTGTGAGCGAGGCTCTCGGTGTACCCGTTCAGTTTGCCGACGACTGCCAGAAGGCTGACGCCCAGGCTGCCGCTCTGAAGCCAGGTGAGGTGCTGTTGCTGGAGAACCTCCGCTACTATCCCGAGGAGGAAGGCAAGCCTGTAGGCGTGGAGAAAGGCACTCCCGAATACGACGAGGCCAAGAAAGCCATGAAGGCCAGCCAGAAAGAGTTCGCCAAGAAACTGGCATCTTATGCTGACTGCTGGGTGATGGACGCTTTCGGTACAGCTCACCGCAAACACGCCTCCACAGCCGTAATCGCCGACTACTTCGACAAAGACGACGTGATGCTCGGTCTGCTGATGCAGAAAGAAGTGCAGGCCGTTGACAACGTGCTCAACAACATCAAGCGTCCGTTCGTTGCTATCATGGGTGGTTCCAAGGTTTCCACCAAGATTGGCATCATCGAGAATCTGCTCGGCAAAGTTGACAAACTCATCCTCTGCGGAGGTATGACCTATACTTTCATGAAGGCTCACGGCGGTGAGATTGGTAACTCCATCGTGGAACTCGACAAGTTGGATGTTGCCCTTGGCGTAGAGAAGATGGCCAAGGAGAATGGCGTTGAACTGGTACTTGGTGAGGATTCCGTATGCTGCACAGGCTACGACTTCTCCACTTTCTCAGTGAAGCCAGGTGCTGAAATCAAGACATTCCCATCCAACGCCATCGAGGCAGGTTGGGATGGTCTCGACATCGGTCCTATCAGCCGCGAGAAATTTGCCAAGGCCATCGAAGGAGCCAAGACCATCCTTTGGAACGGTCCTGCAGGTTGCTTCGAGTGCGAGGAGTTCACAGCTGGTTCACGCGCTGTGGGTGAGGCTGTTGCCAAGGCTACTGCTGAAGGCGCATTCTCCCTCATCGGAGGTGGTGACTCTGTGGCTTGTGTCAACAAGTTCGGGCTTGCCGACCAAGTAAGTTACATCTCCACTGGTGGTGGCGCTCTGCTCGAGGCCATCGAGGGCAAAGTGCTTCCCGGCATTGCCGCAGTCAACAAATAAGCCACAAACTTCCGAACCTTTCGGTTCCTAACGAATAGAACGGGGGTGCGCCTCGACATCAGGCGCATCCCCGTTGTTACTAAATTGAAAAAAACTTCTTTCATCCCTGAAATGAAAAGAATCTTATTCGCAGCCCTTATGCCCCTGCTCTTGCTGATGGGCAACACTGGTTGCAACCATCCAAGTCCTACTGTCGCCAACGACAGTATCGACAGCCTTAGTCTGCGTGTGGGTGTACTGCCCACGCTCGACTGCCTGCCTTTCTATGTCGCCGAAGAGAAAGGCATCTTCGACACCTTAGGCCTCGGCATACGTCTTTTCACCTATAGTTGCGCCATGAACTGCGACACTGCCTTCCTCCGCCACCAACTCGACTGCGCGGTAAGCGACATCGTGAAAGCACAAGTCTGGAACATTGACAACGACAGCGTGCGCGCCCTGATGACAACCAATCTCCGTCTTTACCTGCTCACATCCAGGCAGGCGCGCATCATGAACACAGAAAGCATCAAAGAGAAAATCATCGCCATCACCCGAAACTCGGTATGCGACATGACTCTCGACAACATAGCACGAAGCGTGAAACTCGGTTCACAAGAAGTGAACAAACCACAAATCAACGACTTCGACCTCCGGATGAACATGCTGGTGCAAAACCAGTACGACGGTGCCCTACTGCCCGAACCCTACGCCAGCATGGCACAGCAACGAGGCGCCCGCCGTGTGAGCGACAGCGACTCTTTCTGCAAAGGTTTGTCGCTATTCGTCACCCACCTCTCAACCCTCCAACAGCGTCGCGGGGACCTCGAACTGCTGGTAAAAGCCTACAACATCGCTATTGACAGCATCAACGCCCGCATCGACAAGGGACAAGGCCACGACATACTACTGGCGTTGCCTGTCATCGGTGTGGAGAACGACACCACTTTACAACTCAGCCATTTCACCCATGCCACCTTGCCCAGCGACTCATCCCTCACCGCAGCACGTACCTGGGCCACAGGACGGAATTTGATTCCTGCAAAGAAAACAGCTGGACAACTAATCGACAGCACCTTCGTTAAGGGTCACAATAATCGCTGAAACATTTAGCAAATCCAGATTATCCTGGAAAAACACTTTGGATAAAAGCACATCCCTTATATAAACAAAGAAAGAACATGCAAACAACAGCACTAATATCAGGACACCAATTACTTGAAGCGTTCGACGAGATGAGCATCAAACTCAACGGACTCAACAACTGGGCGCTCAGCCAGGCATTCGACGAACTCAACCACACCTACACCATGATGCTCGAATACATCCGCCGTGGACAGAACGACCCGATGAACAATAAGTTATACACCCAAGTAATCCAGCAGACCCATGCCCTTAACGACCGTATCATGCGTCAGGAACGCCTCAACAACCCGAAATACGAACTATATAAGAATAAACAGCAGAGTTTGAACGCTACAGTAACACTGTCGAACATGCTCATTGCCCTTGAAAGTTACTGGGAGCAGAAAAAACGAGGGTTCATCAGCGACAGCCAACGCGATGACGCTGGACGACAACACGACAACAACCTCAGCAACCTGTTCACTTTGATATGGACTTCAGCCGCATGGAATAAGTCGGAAGCGGAGCAAGCCTCTGAAATCATCTACAGCGACAAGATTGACCCTACCGACAAAGCTTTGGTTATCAGCGCAGTGACCCTTTCCATTATCGAATATTTCGACGAGCGAAAACTGATGCTACTCTTCGATGCCTACCTGAGTAGCAACGACATTGTGACCCAAAGGGCACTTGTCGGGTTGCTCTTGTCACTCATACGACACAACGACCGCTTGCGCGACTACAGTGAGGTCTGCTCCAGACTGTCGCTCTACTGCGAGAACCCGGAATTCATCAACAACACCTATGATATACTCGCACAACTGCAGAACAGCCTCGACACCGACAAAGTGAACGAGCGCATGCGAAACGAGATTATCCCAAACATTCTCAAAAGCCACAACTTCCGGCGCACTCCCATCGGATTCGAGGAAATTGACGATATGCTCATGGGCAAGGACGAAAAACTCAGTTTTGAAGAGAAGAAAAAGCGTGACGAGAACGAGGACAGACTGCGCGAGCAACTCACCGAGATGGCACAACTGCAGATGGATGGCGCTGACGTTTATCTCAACACATTCTCACACCTGAAGAACACACCATTCTTCAGCGATATCGCCCATTGGTTCACCCCATTCTCAATGGATCATCCAGCAGTGGCACACTCCAAATTGGCCACCAACAACCAACTCCCCAAGGTGCTGTCGCTGTTTCTACAGGCTCCGGTGCTTTGCGACAGCGACAAATACTCGTTCTGTTTCATCCTCGACACCCTTCCCGACAACTCCCAGGAACTGATGGCCAAGCAGTTGGGCATGAACATCGACCAAGACGACCTGAACCAAATGGAGGAAACAAACAAGTCGTCAAAAACAAAACCTGCCGACATCAGCCGGGCATACATCCACGACCTCTTCCGTTTCTTCAATGTGTTCCAAGGCTACTCCTGCCCTTGGAATCCATTCAAGGTCATCAAGAGTTTCTCGCCTCTGAGGTTCAGCGTGTTCACAGAACTGCTCTCCCAAACCAGCCAACTCCAGACACTGGGCGACCTGATGATGAAGAAAGAGCAATACGAAGAGGCGCGCGACATCTACCTGCATCTCGACCCCAAGGAGCGCGAGGAAGACATCGACCTGATTCAGCGCCTGGCCTTCTGCTGCCACAAACTCATGGACTCTCGTTCCACCGAGTATTATGAGATGGCAAACCAGTTGCGACCCAACTCAGTGTGGACACTCACCCACTATGCCCAAATGGCATTCGCCCTCGGTGACTTCGACAAAGCAGCCCAATGCTACGACAACTTGCTCGACATCGACCCCGAAAACGTGAAATACATCACACGCAAAGCACGATGCCATATCTGCTTGGAGGAATACGATGAGGCTTTGCCATTGCTCTTCAAGGCCGCCTATCTCGACGAATTGAACCTGAACACCTTGCGCTCCATCGCTTGGTGTCTCATCATGCAGGGCGATTACGCCAAGGCCACGGAATACCTGAACAAGATAGGAGATGAACAGCGTAACTACAATGACTTGATGAACCTTGGACATTGCCTCTATGCACAAGGTCAGATACAAGAGGCTTTCACCGCCTACCGAAGAGGGCATGAACTGAGCCAGCAGAACGAAAACGGACACAACGATTTCATCACGGATTTCAAACGCGACTACAAGACTCTGAAACTTCAAGACAAGGGCAACCACACTTCTATGTCTCTGATGCTCGACGCTATCTGCGATGTGCCTCCCCTCGGCTGAATCTCGAATTCATAGTTCCTATCACGTATCTGAGAACAATACAGTAAAGCGAGAGCAGAGACGAACAAATTCTCCAATTCGATAATTCGGGATTACAAGCTTTTCGTACCATTCAAGATGAACTCCACATTACCCTTAATCCGTCACCGTGCCCTGCTCCAGCAGGAATACGAGGCAGAAAAAGCCGAATACAAGGAACAGTCGGAGCGCATGGGTCTGCAAACCCGTGTGCGTCGCGGGCTGTGCTGGTATCCCATCCATAGCGGGCGCAGTTACTACAACTCGCTCAACCAACTGGTGGTGGAGATAGAGAACGGTGACTACGACGAAGACGACGACAACTGCCTGTTTGAATACGGCAAACCCGTCTGTTTCTTCCGGTTAGGGAGCGATGGAAAAAGCCTTTACCTCAACCACCGCTGCACGGTGAGCCGTGTGGAGGACAACCGTCGCATGGTGGTGGTGCTGCCTGGCTCTCAGGCCTTGATTGACGTACAGAACACAGAGGGACTGGGTGTCCAACTTTATTTCGACGAGACCAGCTACCGCACCATGTTTCATGCCTTGGACGATGCCATCAATGCCAAGAACAACCGATTGGCAGAACTACGCGACATCTTCGCCGGCGAGCGTAAGCCTGAGAAGTTCACCTTCCAACCGCTGGTTTTTCCTTGGCTCAACCCCACTCAGGAACAGGCCGTGAACGAGGTGCTGATGGCCAAGGACGTGTCAATCGTCCACGGTCCTCCAGGAACAGGCAAGACCACAACCTTGGTGGAAGCCATCTACGAGACGCTGCACCGCGAGACACAGGTTCTGGTGTGCGCACAG
>CACYEC010000155.1 GCA_902773225.1 uncultured Bacteroidales bacterium | reverse complement strand
GACAGCCATCGACAATGCCATCAACAACCTCAACCAAGTGATGCAGGCTGCCTCTGCCAAGATGTACCAGCAAGCAGGCCCACAAGGTGCCGGCTTCAACGGACAAGGCGCTGGCTTCAACGGCGGACAACAAGGAGCACAGCAAGAGCCAAAGAGCGACGACAATATTCAAGACGCCGACTTTGAGGAGGTAAAATAAAGGCAGATAGCCAACAATAACAATCGGAAACCAAATCCGTGTAGCTCAACGAGTTACACGGATTTGCCGTTTTAAGGGGTTTGGTTTTCGTTATCAATACCTATCGATTTCTATCCAAGACATGTTTCATATTTGTACCGCGACAAAAAAGTCGTAAACAAGCGACTAAAACATACATAACAGTATTAAACATTAAATTAGAACAGAATTATGCCAGGTATTGCATTAGAAATCAGACGGAAATGCAAAGTGTGCGGAAAGGTCTTCCTTGCGAAGACACTTGATTCACAGTTTTGCTCAAAACGTTGTGGTGATGTATTCCGTAAACTTCAACACAATGCAGAGAAAAGAGAAAAGCGATTGTCACAAATCATCCTTCAAATTCAAGAAGACAGAGAGTACATCTCGGTCAAGGAAGCCGTAGCCATATTTGGAGTAGAACGTGACACTATCTACAGACTCATCAGAAAAGGAAGGATTCCTGCCATCAATTTAGGAACTCGCCTTACCAGAATCAAGCGTGAGGAATTAGAGAAGTTAATACCCACACGCGATACTATTAAGGAAGAAAAGACCAAACCCATGCCCAAACTCTACAACCTTGAACCAGAGAATTGCTATACCGTTGGTGAAATCTGCAAGAAATATCGTATCAACGATAGTACCGTATGGTCACATGTCCGGAAATACTCTATTCCATCACGACAGATAGGCAACTATGTCTATATCCCAAAAGAAGAAATTGACAATCTCTATAAATCCGATGTATTATGAAGAAATCAATGCTACACACTAAAGTGTCCGTCAGACTCCGCAAGTCGGAGTATCGTGACGAATGGTATGTTTATCTCGAAGCTTATCCCGTTTTCAAGCCTGGACATGATAAGCCATACCGAGAACGTGAGTACTTAAACCGAATCATCACCACGCCTATGTGGGACAAAACCCGTCCTGCTCGTAGGGATGAATACGGTAACCAGTCTTATAAGCCCAAACGGGACGTTAATGGCGTTATTATTTGTCGCTCAAGAGCAGACCGTGAGGTATGTATCTTTGCCGATAATGTCAGACAGCTCCGTCAGCGCGAATATGATAATGCGGAACTCTATTCAGACACTGATTTGGCAATGGTAGAGAAAAAGGCAAAAGGGCAGGTCAATTTTATTGACTACTTTGCTAAGGTTGCTGCGAACCGTCATAAAAACGGTTCAAAATCCATCATTATTAATTGGGACAGAGTGTATGAATTACTAAAGATCTTCACAAACAATCAGCCTTTACCATTTGCTAAGATTAATCTATCTCTAATTGAGAGTTTTAAGACTTTTTTGATGAATGCCCCACGAGGAGGCGGCAAATCAGGCACCATCTCCCAGAACACCGCTTCAACTTATTTCACAATCTTCAAGGCTGGACTGCATCAGGCATTCATAGATGGATATTTTGATGTTGACTTACCAGCAAAGGTCAAAGGTATCACTGGAGAAGAAAGCAGACGCGAGTATCTTACTATTGAGGAACTCAACATTCTTGCAGCAACTCCATGCCACTATCCCATGTTGAAAAGGGCTGCTTTTTTTAGTGCTCTTACAGGACTTCGCCATAGCGATATTCGGAAAATGAAGTGGAGTGAGTTGTCTAAGGAAGGTGACCGCTACCGCATCCTCTTTACCCAAAAGAAAACGAAAGGTGTACAATATCTGCCTATATCGGAACAAGCCTATCTCATCTGCGGAGAGCCTGGTGATCCAGATAGGTTGGTATTCGAAGGTTTACAAAAACCTTCATGGATAAACAAACCTATGAAAAAGTGGATTGAAGATGCTGGAATCAAGAAGCATATCACCTTCCATTGCTTCCGTCATTCCTTCGCAACAAATCAACTTGCAGAAGGTACGGACATCTACACCATATCAAAAATGTTGGGACATACCAGTGTTCGCACAACACAGATATACACAAAGGTCGTCGACCCCATGAAAGAACATGCTGCCGATGCAATCAAGCTCGAACTTCAAAGCGATTTGATATAATAAACTCCATCATCGGCCAATATACAACAAAGCCACTTATGCGAGTACATAGGTGGCTTTTCTTATCTTTTTAACTTCCATTCATACGGAAGTGCCTACGGAAGCATTCCGTACGTCATCCCGTTTCTAAATTATTTTTGATTTTTATTGTTAAATGTTGTTTCCGAAAGTGCCTGATTATAGGCATTTTCTATTGTTTATTGATGTTTTTTAATACGGAGTTACCTACGGTCTTTTTTCAATGCAAATTCTGCCCTTGCGGACGCTAGTTTTAAGCACTAACTTTGCCGCCGAATTCAAATAATTGCTGACTGCGCAGTCACGATGTTTAACAATTAAAAAACATTGAAAATGGAAGAAAAGAAACATTCGTCAAATGGCATTCCCACCTTTGACATGATTCCCATGCTGATGGCAAATCTTCTCGAAGACAACAAGATTCTGTCAGCAAAACTTGATGCCATCAACAAGAAGATAGCAGCATCTGTAGCCAATAGTTCTAAAGATGTGGACCAGCGCATGGATGTGACAGAAGCACAAAAGTACATACCTGGGCATCCCGCAGTTCAAACCATCTATGGATGGACTTCGAACAACCTGATACCTTATCATAAGGTTGGCAAGCGTATCTACTTTGTTAAGTCTGAACTGGATGCATGGCTTTCGCAGGAGCAACACAAGTCTCAGGATGATTTGCGAAGAGAAGCTGAAGAGTATGTGAACAAAAAAAGAAGAATGCCACAATTTTAATTAGGTATGAGAATAGCATCAGACATCATAGAAGCAATAAAGGCGAAAGCTGATATTGTTGAAGTCATTGGCGAATATGTGCCGCTCAACAAGAGTGGGCAGAACTATAAAGGATTATGCCCATTCCATAGTGACACCACACCATCTCTGACTGTAAATTCTGCTAAAGGCATTTACAAGTGTTTTGCTTGTGATGCCTCTGGCGATGTGTTCACATTCCTTCAAGAATATCTCAAAATCTCTTTTCAGGAAACGGTTAAAATGTTAGCAGAGAAATATAAGATTGAGATTCCAGACGGCATTTCTATTCTGGCTGACGATGCGCAACAACGCAAGCGCGAATCCATGTACATTATCAACGACTATGCCACTCAATACTTCGCGGAGAACTTACTTACAGAAACCAAAGAATCACAGAAAGCCTTGGCTTATACAACAAACCGCTGGTCTTTGGATTACATCCAATCCTTTGGCGTTGGTTATGCAAGCAATTGTTGGGATGGTTTCTCTACATGGGCTAAAGGCAAAGGACTTGACCAGAATCTTATGTTGGAAATGGGATTGTTAAAGAACAAGAGTAACAATGATGGCGTTTATGATACTTACCGAGGACGGATTATGATTCCAATCCGAGATAAACAGCATCGTATCATTGCCTTTATCGCTAGACTTGTACCAGGCATATCCGATAACGACCCCAAAGTTCCGAAGTATCTCAACTCGCCCACATCTATTATATATGATAAGGGGAATAGTATTTTTGGTATAGATGTGGCATATAGAGCTGCTGCAAAAGCTGGAGAAATGAACTTGGTCGAAGGTGCTCCAGATGTGATGCGTCTCCAGATAATCGGTGCAACCAATTCTGTAGCTTCACTTGGCTCGTCATGGACGGAATCGCAATTAACTATTTTGAGACGCATCACAAACAAGCTTAACATCATCCCTGACAGTGATGTTCCGAAAGAGGGGAATATGCTTGGAATTGGTTTCAGCAGTGCTATGCGCACAGGAAAGTTGGCTTTGTCATTGGGATTCACGGTCACGATACAGGAGATACCTTCTTCAAATGGAAAGAATGATCCTGACTCTTACATAACGTCAAAAGACAAGCTGGATGACCTGCCCAAACAAGACTTTGTGATATGGTTTGCCAATAAATTGATAAGTGTAACTGGTGACGACATCCCCCAACAAGCGAAAGCCATCCATGAGGTAGTTGAGCTTGTGAAGGTTATTCCAGATATGGTTCTCCAAGAGTCATACACGGATAAACTTATCAGTGTTTATGGACATGAAGACATGTGGAAGCGTGAAATCATGGGAATCCAATCTGTGCCAACCCCTGCTGTCAGTTCTGCAATAAGTGATGAAGAGTATGCTGCTCTTTTCAAAGGAACGGAAATTAAGGTCGGCAACAATTGTTATTACGGCTACAGTAAAGAGGGCGAAAAAGAAATCTCCAACTTCATCATGATCCCACTCTACCTGATTCGTGATGGTGCATCTGCATCTCGCGTATTCATCTTGCGGAATGTCATGGGCTTTGAAGTCCGCATAGAATTCAGTATAGAGGAAATGACCGTGTTGCAGAAATTCCGCAACCGAATTGAACGTGAAGTCAACTTCATGTGGTACGGCACGTCGGCCAAGTTCAACAAGTTGCGAGGCATCCTCTACTCCAGTATGGAGGTTATCACTAGGATTTCTACTCTTGGATGGCAGAAGATAGGCTTCTTCGCTTTTGGGAATGGCATCATTCTCAACGGAGAATGGCATCCGGTAAATGAAGAAGG
>CACYEC010000154.1 GCA_902773225.1 uncultured Bacteroidales bacterium | reverse complement strand
TATCTCAGAGGACCATCTAAAAGACGCTGTAGATAACGTGATGAAAAACAAGGAAGAAATCAAAGGTATCATTAAAGAAGCAAAGTCAGAATATAAGAAATAGCACTTAAAAACTAATAAAAATGGCAAACAAAAAGGACGTAAGCGATGCCGCCTGGAAATTAGCTAGATTTGTACAAGGTGGCGCTGTAGGATATTATGCTGGTGGTAAGGTATCCAAAGCTCTAGGTAGTACATTGTCAGAAGACTTAGTCGCAGTTGTCGAAAGACATAAAAAAGTAAATCTTGCAGCAGGCTTAACACAGTGTATTATACCAGGAGCAGCGATTGCTGCATCAGCAGCTATGGTTGCGTCAATTTGGAAAATGTACTATGATATAAATCAAGTGCTCGGTATCAAAATAAGTGACAATGTAGGAAAAAGCCTAACATCAGCTGTTCTTACCAATATCGCATCCTTCGGCGCAACTGGAGTGGCTACAGCCGTAAGTGAAGGTGCCAAATTAATTCCTTTTGTAGGATGGCTTGCCAGTGCTGCTATAACGACAGTTAGTTCCACGGCTATCGTCTATGGATCAGCTCATCTTTACCTAAAGGCTCTGACTAAAATGTATGAAGCGGAAGGCGGTTTTAATCTTGACTATTTGAAAACAGAATTAGAAAAGAAAGATTGAGCAATAAAAAGAACTACTAAAACTGGACAATTGTTATTTTGGACTAGAAAATTAATATCAAAAAAGAAGGAACTATTGAACTACTAAATCGGAAATTCATATGCTACAGAATCAACTAGCCAATTGGGGTGACAAGATGTTCGAGAAGGACATGGCAAGTATAGTGAGGAATCACTCACTGTGGGGAGCAATTATACTTGCCCTGCCACTTTTCGGACTGGAATGGATTGTCTTTGTGTGCATCCTCTGGGATATGTACGGTGACCTGTGCAAGAAATGCGGGAGGAAGTTCACCTTCGGTTCACTGACTGTCGGAATCGTGGTGAACATCATCGTGGCATTCATCATCGATGCACTACTGACGTTCATTCCCGTCATCGGTTGGCTGGGCACGAGTTTCATCGTCTATCTGCAATTCTATTCTTCGGGTAAGGGGTTCATCGAAACGCTTCGCGGGATGGATATCGGGAGGAGATAGAGGGGCAGATAGCGAATTTCACCTATGTGCAAGAAATATTGGTAGGGGTTATTCTTCCAGCATTTGCAAGATTGTATCTATGTCCTTTCCCAACTTCACAGAGATTTCTTCAACTGATAAACCTGCATTTACCAACATCTTGATGGTTCCAATAAGCATGTTCTTCTGCTCAGCGAGTTGGTTCTTCTGCTCAGCGAGTTGGTTCTTCTGCTCAGAAATTTGAACTTTCTGCTCGGCAAGTTGCTTATCCCTCATGAGAATCTCGGTGTCACGTTTTTCGATGGCACTGAAATACTCGTCCTCCACGTTCATCTGATGCCGCATTTCATTGCTGGCCGCTGCAGCCACCAGGCGGTGGATGATATGTTCCATCTCAGCATCGTCGCGGTATTCTGAATCATCGATGCTCAGTATTCGGTTGTCGTCATTGGTTCGGCGAGTCTGGTCGAAGATGCTCAGTACTTTGTCCAACCTGTTATTGATTCGTCCGTGCAGACGTGGTATCTGCACGATAATGCTGTCGTGAGTCAGGCTTTCGACAAAGGGGTCGGGCAGTCCCTTTGTGACGATTTTCCCGTCGTAGTCGCACGACTGATGGTTGACATAGAGCACGGGTTCTTCAATGTCGCCCACCTTATGGCCTAAAAGATATATCGCCACCATCGGAAAGGCGGCACATCTGTCGGACATGTTTTTCGGGTTGGAGTAATGCACTCCGAGATACTGGCGGAAACGCAGGGTCTCGGTTTCAAGCCATGTCTTTTGGAGTTCTATCAGGATGAGTTTTTCCTTGCCGTCGGCTTGTCGTATGGTTGCTCCGAAATCAATGCGGAAGACCGAAATCATGTTGCGGTTCTCGTCGCTGTATTCATGAGGACGCACCTCCACTGCCAACACCTCGACTTTGAGCAAAGCGGAAAGGATGGTGCGTGCAATACGCTCGTCTTCCATCATGTATTTGAACACGACATCGTATATTGGATTGGCAACATTTATCATAAGTCAGGATCGTTATTGGTAAGTCCACCACAAAAATACAAGAAAAAGGACAAATCACCAAATAATAGCATGAAATTGTTTTAGAAATAGTAGTGATATGCAAAATATGCCAATAAAGTGGAATAAACTAATCTTCTGATGTTCTTATGGTTTACGATCCCGACATCGGATGGTCAGGAATGAACCCCATCGTCTTTATGCAGTCAAAAAAAGAGCCTTTCATGCTATGAGTTTAAGGGAAAAGTTGTAACTTGCACACTGAAATGAACATGGAAGAGATTGTGATATATTCCTACGGCAAATCGAGGACAAGGGTATTACCCAGCCTTACACTGGTTTCCACGCAGGATCGTCAAAATCGAGGTAAGTCTCTCGCGTGAATATCTATCTAGACATCGACTAGCTGGAAAAAAAGATAATAACTGATAGTATTCTTAGCTCTTCAGTATCTTTGTATATAAGTCAGTGTTTCGGGTAAGCAGGATGAAGCATAGAAATACTATATAACACATAACCATTTAACCTAAACAACACCTTAGAAAATCATTGTTGATTATGGAAAAACAAGTATTCATCACTTCTGAATTTGAGATGATCGACAAGAAGAAATGGCCACCTTATATTAAGGACTTCCTGGAAGCCCCCAATGTCAGTTCTCTTGATCGATATAGTACAAGAATCTTTTTCAAACGCTTCAACACAGAAGCGTATCCTCGTCTCCTCTTTCTTGAGGAGAAGAGAGAGGGCAATGAAAATGTCCTCTATGTGCCTCGGAAATATTTCAGCAGGCATGAAGATTATGAAAAGTTCCTCAAATTTGAGGAAAGAATCCAACTGCAGAAATGCAAGTACTCACCCAAGGAGCAGGAGGAAATCGACCGGAAATTCCAGGAAATGGTTGAGGTCGAGCCCAAACCTGCCTTGCCCCTGGCTTTGCGTGACATCGAGAACCAGCGCGATTTCTCAAATACCGCAACAAGTTATGTTTTCGAGATGGAAGAATGGTGCAACCATTTCAACAGCCGTGATTTCGAGGACGACCGTCGCTTGATTTTCGAAGCCGTACAGCGAATAGTTATTGAGAAGGAATATGCAGAAGCCGATTCCGATGGATGGATCTTGGAACATTTCTCCAACGGCAAGGAAATAGCCCTAAGAATCCAGACCAAAGATGACCACACCTACTATTACTTCTTCGACATCGCTTTGAAGATCAACTTGACAGCCTTGAAGAAGAAATATCTCGACCTTACCGATGTCAGACTTCTGAAGCAGGCAAAAAGGGGATTCCCCGACTGGATTCTATATGGAGAGTTTGAAGACTGGAAGAACCTGGAGAACGACAATGACGCCAACCTCGCCCTTTCCGATGAGGAAATCGAGGTGCTGAACAACACACCCTATCCTTACTTCATCAACGGACTCGCTGGAAGCGGAAAATCCACCATCCTCTACTATCTGTTTGCGCACGCTTACTCCTACAAGTCAATCAGACAAACACCAATGGACATGGTTTCATCAGTTACTCCATGAAACTGGTGGACAAAGCAAGGAACGTAGTCAAGGCGCTGCTCAGAAAGAACCCGTCATATCATCAATTCAACTTGAATGAGGATGAAGAAAAGAAACTCGAGAAGTGCTTCTGTCCTTTCAGAGACTTCCTCATCAACAATTTCATCGAGACAGAAGAGGAAATCCAGCAATTCGCCACTTCTCGCCACATTAGCTATGACCTCTTCCAAAAGGAATACGAGGAAAAGTGCAAACTTGTGGAGGCCAATTCCTACACAGCCGCTATCGTTTGGTCGGTCATCCGTACCTTCATCAAAGGCCGTGACTACAAGAAGTTCTTCTATATACAGGATTACGACAGTCTCTATGCCACAGACCGAACCATTAGCACCCAAGACTACGAAAACATTTACAGAATTTGGAAAAACTGGTACTACCAGAATTATCATGAGTCATATTGGGATGACCTGGATTTGGTGAGATATGTGTTGCAGAAAATGGAGAAGAATCCTCCCCAAAACAAATACGACATCATCTACTGCGACGAAGCCCAAGACTTCACACCCATAGAGAACAAACTGATTCTCAGCCTTTCCAAATACACGGATTACGATCTCCAAGACTATGCGAAAATACCCATCGCATACGCCGGAGACCCCAACCAGACTGTCAGCCCCACTGGTTTCAGCTGGACACGACTGAAGGAAATATTCGATAAGTCGTTCATCGAACAAATGGGCAGGCACATCAGCCTCAAAGAACAGTTGCTCAACAACAACTACAGGTCGAAAAAGACCATCGTGGAATTCGCCAATTCCATACAGTATATCCGCAGGTGCTTCCTCTCGGACGATGTGGTGAACCCACAGGAACAATGGAACCCACAAGCCAATCCCCTACCCGGTTTCTTCTTCCTCAGATCCGAACAGGACGAGTACCTCATCAAAAAGGGATTTGAGAAAACGGAATGTATCATCACCGGCGACGATGGTGAGTACGAGAAAAACCTTTTCGACAACAATCTCACTGACGAAAGTACCAGCATCGACGACCCGATTCTTCTGGCCATCGAGAACAAGACAAAACTTTACACCGCGATCTCATCAAAGGGACTTGAATTCAAAGCGGTAATTCTTTATAAGTTTGCTGACAATCTTCCCGACAGTTTCTCAAAGATTGTGAATGAGGAGGAAATCAACAACGAATCTGACAGATACGAACTAGCCCACTTCTTCACCAAACTTTATATTGCTATATCGCGAACAAAAGAGGTACTCTACATCGTTGACACAGAGGAAAACTACAACAAGTTCTGGCATTATTTCTTCGACAATGAGTTTGTCAACAGACTTATCACATCGCATCAGGACGGTGAGTCATGGAAAAACAAAGTAGGTGGTATCGAATACGGCAACAGGGATGAGTTCCTCAGACGACTGGAAGAGAACTTTGACCCCATTGAAACAGCAAAGAGACTCAAGGCAGACGCCTTGCTCAGCCAAGACCCAAAGGACATGAACAAGGCTGCAGGATATTTCGAGGAAGGAGGCCGACAGGACGAAGCAGAAGTATGCAAGGCCTACGTTCTCCTCTACCGCAAGAACTTCAAAGATGCCGGTGACAAATTCCTTAATCTCTACAACAACGAAGAGGCATCAAGTGCTTACTGGGCTGGCATGTGTTGGGATGAACTGGAACTGTATGGTAGTGGAGAACTGCAAAAAATGGTTGCCAAATATATGAAAAACAGAATTCCTCTGGCAGATTTCGCTGACAAGATGCGCAACACCGAGGAAATACGAAACACAGACGAAACATGGCGGAACGTAGTGATCAAGATCAAAGCCGACGCTCAGAAAGTCAGTGAGGACGACATTTTCGTGGTTTGTGGATTCCTGGAGAAACTGGCTCAACAAGGATTCTCGTTCCTCAACGACATCATCGCCGAATTGTATTTCAGAAATAAGAAATACTATGAAGCCATCAGAAAATGGGACTCCTTGGAGAAAACGGAACACAAATCCTACTATGCCGCCAAGGAAGAGACAACTCCCGACCCAGCCGAGAAGGTTTTCTGGATGTCGAAAGGCGGAAAAGGGAAAGAGATACTGAAAGCCTACGCCGACCCGGCGTTAGTGGGTATGCTTGACGACAGAGCCAAGCGCATCATCCTCAATCTGCTGCTCAAGCCTGAAACTTTCATCCAGGCCATGGATTATCCGTTCAACCCTGACAACAAACTCGCACAACTCCGCAATACCGACCCCATCCAGTTCCTGAAGCATTTCGTGTTGGACGACTTCAATGAAACCTCTTTCGTCACTTGGGTGGAAAACCCACTCAAGAACTCTGACAGCGACCTCTTCAGGGACGCTGTGCCACAGTATATCTTCGACACCATCTTTGACATGAATTATGAT
The DNA here is from genome assembly GCA_902773225.1 of uncultured Bacteroidales bacterium. Classification (GTDB taxonomy): domain Bacteria; phylum Bacteroidota; class Bacteroidia; order Bacteroidales; family Bacteroidaceae; genus RUG11857. Next base: position 1,872 of record CACYEC010000154.1, on the reverse strand, counting down.
AGTTGGATTAAATTCATGAGGCTAAGAGATAACGGAGGTTTCCGAGTGATGAAGAATGACATCAACCTGAGCACAGAAGCAGATGCCATCAGCGGAATACTAAAGAAGCGCAACTACACTTCTCTGGCCTCTTGTTTCCTCGATGTGCTGTTCAATCATCCTGGCTACAACTACGCCAATGCCAACAAGTATGCGGACACCATCATCCAGATTTTCGACACAGGAGGATTCAGCCGACTGGATTTCAGATTCAACCAATCCAAAAACATCTATTTCATGGATGCGGGATGTGGACTGGAAGCCGCAGACCTCGACCGTATCAAGGACAGGTTAAGGGATTTCTCTGAGAAGAGAATCCGTGGATATCGAAAAGTGAAGGATTCACTCTTCGACGAAATAATCACGTTGTGCAGAATCTACGAGTATGCCATTCCTTATACATCAAAAGACGGGTCCAAATACGAGTACGACTACGATGCAGCGATACAGTTCTACAACAACTTGTTGGATTGTAAGACTGTGTTCTCGGAAAAACTGACCAACTACTTCAAGGCGCGCAAGCAAATCATCAAATCCAGGTCCACAAGAGGCTACTCATACGATAGACTGGTGAAAGCCATTGGAAATGGTTTTAACATGAAAGACATCTGTTCGGGGCTCGACAGGGATGATGCTGTCTGGTTCGTCAAGTTGGCACTCGGTGGAAAGAACTGCGCAATCAAATCTTACGATGATTTCATCGAATTGGTCAAGTTAATCTATAAATTCGACATCAAGCGACGGGAGTATACCAATAAAACGACTTCCACTCATTTTATGGAGAATTCTGTCAACTTGCAAGAGAGAGCGCTTCGCAAGATCATGGATAGACCATGGATTGACGTGTTCGCTATCAAAATCATCACCTATATTTGGGAAGCTATCGGTGAAGAATCAGAAGAAACAGCAAAACGTTATGATACCCTTGCCAAGAATCAGCGATTCATCAAAGTTTCTGCCGCTGTGGACTATTTCCACAATAGAGCACTTTACTTCTACTCCTTTGGCAAAGAAGAACTATTCTACAAGAAATGTAAAGAGTTCTACAAGAACTATTCTGTTGAGGAAGTGAGAAGATGGGGGAAGCCTAAAATCGAAGAAGAAAATGAGAAAACTCCAGTTTCCAATTCAACTGCAAAGATGAAGAAAATAAGTGTGGTGAAAGACATGGTCATCGGCGGCATCAACATTGAGTTAAAGACTTCACGTAAAACCATCTGGTTCACAAAGGAAGGACAAGATTTGGTTACGGTAGAAAGAGGAATCATCAAGGCAGAAGTAGAGTCCATCAAGATTGAGGACAGAGCCTTCAGTATCAATAAGGATATGCGAGTGAACGTATTCTCTGAGAATCTCTGCGTCATCGCATACAACAACACCTTGTACGAGATAAAGATGTAATACTGAATCTCCTCAACTGAACCGTTATGTTTTTTTACGGCCACAGACATGGAGTTATATCATGTCTGTGGCTTTTCTACTTCAGGGCACGGAAATCGAAAGGAAATAGTAAGGTGGAAGGGCACTCATTCCTACTCTATGCTTCTCACACGCGCAATGCCATATTTTTTGAGTTCGTCGTCAGTGATAGGGATATAGAGCAGGAACTCGTCGAAGGCGAGATAGGTTTCATCGCCCATCTTCAGAATGCCCACATTGTCGCCTATTTGTATACGGTCGAATCCTTCTCTTGAATCTCGAGGCACTTTGTAGTATTCCCCCTCGTTTTCCGAAGAAATGTATAAATGGGTGCTCGTGACGGCAAATAATTTCTGCAGGAAAAGATATCGGTCTTGCTCATACTCGTCAATGACGACACAATCCTTGTGGAGC
>CACYEC010000153.1 GCA_902773225.1 uncultured Bacteroidales bacterium | reverse complement strand
GGCACTTGTTATTTCCTTGGTATGACGGGAATCCTCATGGTGGCATTGGTGGTGGCGGCCATATCGGTCTATGCCATGACCCTTGGTCCCGTCACATGGACTCTGCTGGCAGAGATCTTCCCCAACAGAATACGTGGTATCGCCATGGCGACTTGTACATTCGCGCTGTGGGTGGGATGCTGCACGCTCACATTCTCTTTCCCCTCGATGAACGCGGCACTCGGTAGCAGCGGCACTTTCTGGATTTATAGTGCCATCTGTGTTTGTGCTTTCATCTTCCTCTTGCGCCGTTGTCCCGAAACAAAAGGAAAGAGTCTGGAAGAATTGGAAAATGAATTGGTGAAACCTTAAAAATACATACAGTATGGTAAACGCTTGGAGAGAAAAAGTGACCATTCCGACCTATGAGGTTGGCAAGCCTGAGAAGAGTCCGATGTTCTTGGAGAAGAGGGTCTATCAAGGCTCAAGTGGTGTGGTGTATCCTTATCCTGTCATTGAGTCGATGAGCGACGAGAAGGTGGACAAGGATTACGAGGCCATCTGGATGGAGAATGAGTATATCAAAGTAATGATACTCCCGGAGTTGGGCGGTCGTGTGCAGATGGCATACGACAAAATCAAACAGCGTCATTTCGTGTACTACAACCATGTTGTCAAACCCGCGCTGGTGGGATTGACAGGGCCATGGATTAGTGGTGGCATCGAGTTCAACTGGCCTCAGCACCACCGTCCCTCAACATACTTGCCCGTGGATTCCACCATCGTGGAGAATGAGGATGGAAGTGTGACGGTGTGGGTGAACGAGATGGAGCGTATGTTCCATCAGAAGGGAGCAGCGGGGTTCACGCTTCGTCCTGGCTGTGCCTATCTGGAGATACAAGGCAGGGTGTCGAACCGCACACCACTGCCTCAGACTTTCCTTTGGTGGGCCAATCCGGCTGTGGAGGTGAACGATGCTTACCAAAGTGTGTTCCCGCCCGACATCAACGCCGTTTTCGACCATGGTAAGCGGGCTGTGTCATCGTTTCCCATCGCTACAGGCACCTACTATAAGATGGACTATTCGGCAGGTGTTGATATCTCTAACTACAAGAACATCTATGTGCCGACGAGTTATATGGGCGTGAACTCGCACTACAATTTCGAGGGTGGATACGAGAACGACACCCATGGCGGTATGCTGCATGTGGCTTCTCATCATTTCTCCCCAGGCAAGAAACAGTGGACTTGGGGTAACGGAGACTTCGGCCGTGCTTGGGACCGCAACCTGACCGATGAGGCCACACCAGAGGAAATGAAGCGATGGGGAGTTGACAGAAAGGGATTCCGTCCTTACATCGAACTGATGGCAGGAGTCTATACCGAAAACCAACCCGACTTCACTTGGCTGATGCCATACGAGGAGAAGCAGTTCGTGCAGTATTTCATGCCCTATCGTGAGGTCGGTATCGTGAAGCAAGCGTCGAAAGACTTCGTGATGAACATTGAGACGACTGCATTGGGTGTCTGCTTCAAGGTCATGGCAACCTCAAGGCAAAGGGTGCAGTTGGTGCTGTGTCGTAAAAATGGCGAAACGTACTTTAATCAGACGGTGACCTTGACTCCTGAAGAGGTCTTTGAGCAGACGGTTGATGTGAAGGGCGCTAAGTTGGGTGATTTGTTGTTTGCCATCTGTAAGGAGAATTCAACGCTTCAACCCCACGGCCACAACTTGTTCAAGTCTGTGCCTTTGCTGTTGTGGGAAGCCGAGGATGACGAGATTCGTCCTATCCCCGATGCTGCAGAGGCAGCCCTCTCGCCTGTCGACACAAAGACCAATGACCAACTCTACCTGACGGGTTTGCATCTTGAGCAGTATCGCCATGCCACTTGGTCAGCGCTCGACTATTACGAAGAAGCATTACGGCGCGACCCTAATGATGTGCGGTGTCTGAACCAGTCTGGCCTTTGGTATCTGCGTAGGGGGCGTTTCCAGAAAGCAGAGGAGTATCTGCGCCGGGCTGTCAAGATATGGCAAAAACGCAATCCCAATCCATACGATAGCGAGGCCATTTTCAACCTGGCTTTGTCATTGAAATACCAAAAACGTCAATCTGAGGCATACGAATTCTTCTGGAAATCCACATGGAGCAAGGCCTGGGCTGATGCTGGTTATTATGAGGCCGCTTGTATCAGCGCGGCACAATGCCGATACGAGGATGCCCTCGACGAACTGAACAGATGTCTCGTGTTCAATCAATGTAACCACAAGGCACGTGCGCTGAAAGCGGCAGTATTGCGATTGATTCAGGATAGCAAACAGAAAGGAACGCTCCAGATGGGTAGTTCGAAAGAACTGAACGAACGGCTTGCACTCATCAAGGAGTCGCTTCGACTTGACCGTTTCAACTATGGTATCCTTTATGAGCAGTATCTTCTGACCAAAGACAAGGATGTGTTGAAACAGATGGTGGAGATGATGCACGGTAACGTCTATAATTATCATGAGTTGGCACTCGACTATGCTCAGGCAGGACTATGGCAAGAGGCGGAACAAGTGTTGACCATACCAGCCGTCGCCAAGAAACTAATCAAGGATTCACCGCTTACCTCGTATTATCTGGGTTATTTCAAAGCGAGTCAGGGAGTGAATGATGAGGCCAAGGAATTCTTCCTACAAGCAGAGCAACTGAGCATTGACTACTGCTTCCCCAACCGCTTGGAAGACGTGAACGCATTGGCTGCTGCCATCGCTTTCAATCCCGAAGGGAGCAAGGCACCTTATTATCTGGGTTGCCTCTATTATGCCGCCCGTCAGTATGACCTCGCCATCGAGAACTGGGAACGTTCCGTCGAACTCGACCCTTCATTCCCCACGGTATGGCGTAACCT
>CACYEC010000152.1 GCA_902773225.1 uncultured Bacteroidales bacterium | reverse complement strand
TCCCTTTCAGGGACAGGGGAGGCCATCGCTTCATGCACCCACGGTTATTAAGAGGTGTCCCTTTCAGGGACAGGGGAGGCCATCGCTTCATGCACCCACGGTTATTAAGAGGTGTCCCTTTCAGGGACAGGGGAGGCGATTGCTTCATGCACCCACGGTTATTAAGAGGTGTCCCTTTCAGGGACAGGGGAGGCCATCGCTTCATGCACCCACGGTTATTAAGAGATGTCCCTTTCAGGGACAGGGGAGATTTTTTCGCTATTTGGTGTTGGAAATCATGAGAAATTATATAATTTTGCAGAAGAATCATTTTTATAATAAGCTTTAGAATTTATAACCATTGACGATTATGAGAAAATTTTTACTTGTTATATCGACTTTCCTTTTCTGTGCTGCCAATGGCATGGCACAGTCGTTTGAGACCGCCACCCAGGCCGTGACCAAGATGGGTCCTGGATGGAACCTCGGCAACACCCTCGACGCTCATGGTGGTAAGCGTATGGAAGACGTGGTGCAGTCGGAAACCACCTGGGGACAACCCGTGACTAAACCAGAACTGATGCGGATGATGAAGGAGGCGGGTTTCGGTGCCATTCGTGTGCCTGTGACTTGGTATCCGCACATGAACGACGCTGGTGTGGTTGATGCCGCCTGGATGAAACGCGTTCATGAGGTGGTGGATTACGTCATCAACGAGGGGATGTACTGCATACTGAATGTCCATCATGACACAGGTGCTGACTCCAACTATTCCACATCGTGGCTGAAGGCCGATGAAACCATCTATAACAACGTTCGCCAACGCTATGAGAACCTCTGGCGTCAGATAGCCAACGAATTCAAGGGTTATGGCGACAAGTTGCTCTTCGAGAGTTACAACGAGATGCTCGACGTGAAGAACTCTTGGTGCTTCGCCTCTTTTGCCGCTCCCGGTCAGTATAACGCCTCCATCGCCACCTCAGCCTACAACGCCATCAACAGTTACGCGCAGAGTTTTGTGGATGTGGTTCGTTCCACAGGAGGCAACAACGCTCAGCGCAACCTTGTGGTCAACACCTATGGCAGTTGCAGTGGCGGAGGCACATGGAACCAGCATCTGAAAGACCCGCTGAAGGAGTTGAAGTATCCTAACGACCCCGCGGGGAAAGGTCACATCATCTTCCAGGTGCATGCCTATCCCTCATTGGTGGAAAACAACAGAAACCGTTCACTCGCCAGTATCAAGAGCGAGATTGACGATATGGTCAATGCCTGGAACACCCACCTCGTCAGCAAGGGCGCTCCCGTCATCCTTGGTGAATGGGGCACGAGCAATGTGGATGCCGCTGTGACAGACTACGATGCCCGCCGTGAGTTGATGTTCCAGTTCTGTGAGTACTTGGTGAAAAAATGTAAGGACAACAAGGTCGGGACGTTCTTGTGGATGGGTCTTACCGACGGCAGCTACCGTAGTTTGCCAGCATTCTCTCAGCCCGACTTGGCCGAGTGCATCGCCAAGGCCTATCATGGCAGTACGTTCGAGGGTGTTTATCCCACCATCAACGACTTCGAGGTTGCTTACCTCGTGAAATACAATGGTGACTGGCAGGAACTGAACCTTGTAAGCGCCGCCGTCAGTTTGTCGGAGTACAAGGGCATACGCGTGGAGTTGGGTGAGGTACCCGCACAAGGCGCGTTCCAAATCAAGTGCTACGGTGAGGGCGGCAAGGAGCAGTACATCGGGTTGGTCGCTTCATCGCCTATCACTACCGCTACGTTCAACCGTTCGACGCTTGGCAATACGGTGTCGCGTGTCACCCTCCAGACGATGAAGGGTGCGCAGGAAGTGACGCTGAAACGTGCTTTCCTCATCAAGAATGACAACACGGAGGTGGAACTCAAGTCGTTCAATCCTTACTGGGGCTGTACTGTTGAGATGATTAGTGTGCCACTGGGTGTCGAGGCTCCTGCTGTTGCTGGCAGGACTGGTGATGAGCGAATCTTCAACTTGCAGGGTCAGCAGGTGGATGTGGTTACCGTGCCTGGAATCTATATCAAGGGAGGAAAGAAGGTTTATGTTGACCATTGACCATTGACCATTGACCATTGACCATTGGCTGGTGATTACATGACCGTGGGTGCATGAAGCGATTGCTTCATGCACCCACGGTTATTAAGAGAAGTCGCTTTCAGGGACAGGAGGGGATGGCTTATGGTTGCTCCTTCGGGTCGTTGTCGACACATTGTTGGGCGGCGGCGGAGAGTAGGGCGTTGATGCGGTGGAGTCCTTCGCCTTCTGGTGACGCGTTGCTGCCAGAGGATTGGATTTTTTGTTTGTCGTCGAACCCAGCGTAGAAACGCCAAGAGTATCCGTCGAGTATACGCTCTCCGTTGATCGATTTCAAAGCGTAACTAACGGCGTATTCGTACATCTTCTCCTCTTCGATGATGCGCTTTGCGGCATCGAGGAGTGTGTCGCTGACTTCGTATTTGACTTCTCCCTTATAGTGACGGAACTTCAACAATGCTCCAGTGCCGTCTTTCTTGCGCTGGAGAGAGAAATCACTGAACTGCTCCATCCTCATGCCACCATAGTTGTAGTCTAAGGATATCAGTTTGCCTTGCGGCATGGTGGGTTGCTCCTTCTTGTTGTCGCCGGTTTCTTGGCTCTTGCATGATGTGAAAAGTCCTAACAGGCTCATGATTAAAAGTAGTTTTTTCATTGTGAGTGATGATTAGTTTATGGTTGTTAGCTGGTAGTGTTTCGCAGGCTGGAAGCCTGCGTACCCGGTAATGAGATACACCGGCCTATCAGAACGTTTGCGGGTGCAACACCCCACCCCGGCCGGTGGCCACCCCTCCCCTTAGAGGGGAGGGGAGTTGAGAGGGCTGGTGGCCCTCGGAGGGGAGTTTAGGGTGCTTCTTCGCAGAATTCGAACTTGTGCCACTCTTTGGCTTGGGGCATGAAGAACTCACCCTCGACATCGAGGATGTCGGTTGTTTCGTCGTCGGCACCAAATCCTTCGATATCCATAGAGCGTCCGCCCTCGACGAAGTTGGGTAGGTCGGAGATGACAAAGCTCACATAATCGCCTTTCATGATGGTGTGCCAATACCCACCAGGTAGGTCACGATAGGTGACCCTCACTGTTGGCAGTTTGTCTTTTCCCTGTGGCGGCAGTTTGTAGCAAGCGAGGCTATTCTCCACACTTTGACTGGTGAGTTCGGCGATGGAGTACATCTGCCCCTTGAACGGTGTGAGCAGTGTGCTGATTTTAGGGTTCTTGTCTTCGCTGAGCCATAGTACGCGGCTACCAGCTCCAGTGAGGTCGATGATGGTGTAGTAGTTCCATCCGGAAGGGTTACCGCTTTCGGAACGGTTGTTGAAGCCGTTGGTAAAGTCGTCGATGAGGTTCTTCCCTGGGTGGAACTCTTGTCCGTCCCAAGTGTATTGGTGTGTGATTCTTGGGAATCCGACATGGTACTCGTAGATTTCGAATGTGGTGCCGTTCATCGGCAGTAGCCAGTCGATTGCTTCGGGTTCGACATCGGGTTTGAAGTCATCGACAGGACTTTTCTCTGCTGTGAGCGTTTCGGTGTCGGGGTTGTAGTCGTACCAGCAGAGTCGGTCCTGTGGGTCACCGTGTTGTTGGAATAGGCTCACTGCGAAGACTCTGTGTCCGTTTTTCCTTTTCCAGACGGCAGCCTGCATCTGGTCGCAGTCGGTCAAGGAAGCGAGGTCGGCATATCCTTTCTTTCTGTCCACCAGCACTCGCCAGTCATCCTCGTCCTCATACTGCGAGCCATCGGCCAGATTCTCGCCATGTTTGAGCACCCGTTCTACGGCTTCGCTGGGCATGGCTTCCTGGAAGGCCTTGAGCAGTGTCATGACGTTTGGAGCCTGCCCTCCGCCTTTCACCTTGATGGTTTGTGGACCGCCTTGGATGTCGGTGCTCATGAGGGTCTGGACGCTGCTATCCTGCTTTGCGTTCCCGTCGGTGTTCTGATTGCTGTTCTGTCCGCCACATGCCATCAGCAGGAGGCAGGCAATGGGGATGAAAAATCTCTTCATATAGGTCTTAAGTTTTTTAGTAGTTAGTCCGTGGTTGGTTCGCACGTCCCGGTTACTGTAAGGAGACGTTTCAACGTCTTGCGCCACGATTGACTCGCAAATTTATGAATAATTTGTGAACTTGCAAAAAATCAGTGGATTTTTTAGTTTTAGCAGGCAGGCACCAGCGTACCTTGCTGGAGTTGGTTAGATGTGGGAGATGATGGTGGCAGCCATTTGGGTGGTGGAGAGGTTGTCGGCGTCGAGCCAGAGTATTTCGTGGTCGTGAGCGAACCATGTCATTTGCTTCTTGGCATAGACGCGGGTGTTCTTCTTGATTCGCTCCACAGCCATGTCGAGGGGCCATTCTCCGTCGAGATAGTGGAAGAGTTCCTTATAGCCTACGGTGTTGAGGGAGTTGAGATGGCGTAGGGGATAGACGCGTCGGACTTCGTCGAGTAGTCCGTCGGCCATCATCTGGTCAACCCGTCGGTTGATGCGGTCGAAAAGCACTTGGCGTTCGCGTCTGAGTCCGAATTTGAGAATGCGGAAAGGCCGTTCCTTCTTGGTGTTCGTGCGGAAAGAAGAGAAAGGGCGTCCAGAAGTGTAGTAGATTTCCAGGGCATGAACGATTCTCTTGTGATTCATCAGGTCAACGGTGGAATAGTATTCAGGGTCGATTAACCGTAGTTCGGCTTTCAGTGCGTCGAGTCCTTCTTTGTCGAGTCGTTCCTTGAGCATCAGTCTGACCTCGTCGTCAACAGAGGGTATGTCGTCGATACCTTTTGTGACGGCATCGACGTAGAGCATGCTTCCTCCGGTGAGGAGTAGGGTATCGTGTGTCTTGAACAGTTCATCGGTCAGCTGCATCACGTCAGCCTCGTATTGCGCCGCGCTGTAGTACTGGTCGAGATTCATGGTTCCGATGAAATAGTGCCGCACGGCTTTCAGTTCTTCAGGAGTCGGTGCTGCAGTACCGATGGGTATGTCGCGGTAGATTTGGCGCGAGTCGGCAGAGATGACAGGAGATGACAAGAGCTTAGCCAGTAGGAGGCTAAGCTCAGTTTTTCCTACTCCAGTAGGTCCTATGAGAACGATGAGTGTATGCATTATGAGTCGAAAGGTTGTCCTTCGCTGATGTCGAGTCCTTCTTCGTTGATGTCCTCATCGCTGACCACATCGTCGTAGATGTCGTCGTCGAGAATGGACGAGCGCGGGGCGGGAATGTTGAGTTCGAAAGGCTCGTCGTCTTCGATGGTCTGTGCAGGAGGGTTTCCATGTCGTTTGGTGACCTCCGCTCCTCTCATGGACTTGCCAGTGATGATTTCTGTGAGTTCGATGTATAGATGCCTTCTGGCTGCAGGGTCGAAAGTATAGACGAGTTGTTGTTTCTCGTCCTCGAGGAAATCGTTGAGAGCAGTGTCCTCCATCACATAAGCATCCTCGTCGGCAGCCGTGTCGGTTTCGAGGAGCGTGATGGTTTGGAGTTTTTTCCAACTCGGTGTGCAGATGGTGAAGGACGTGGGTTGGTTGTCTTCATATCCGCATAGTTCCAACATCTTCTCATGTAGAGTGAGGAAGGTGTCGTAGGGGTCGATAAGAATCTCTGCCACGAAATCCTCCTCTTCATTGGAAATGATAGTCAGACGGTAAATCATAGTATTTCCTCCTGGTTATAGTCTTTATCGTATGATTCCTCGTTTGGAATTGGACACGAAGTCGATGATGTACTGTATTTCCTTGCTCATTGGCACATCGTTCTTGATTCTTTCCATGGCCTCGTTGACGGTGAGGCTTGACTGATAGACCAGTCTGTAGGCATTATGTATGTTGTCGATGAGTTCGGGTGAGAATCCTCTTCTTCTGAGTCCGATGATGTTCAGTCCTTCGTATGCGATAGGTTCCTTGCCTCCGATGACGAAAGGCGGAATGTCCTTGCTGGTTCTGCTTCCCCCTTGAACCATGGTGTATCCACCGATACGGCAGAACTGGTGAACGAGAACAGTCGCGCTGATGATGGCGTTGTCGTCCACGATGACCTCTCCACCGAGTTTAGTTGAGTTTCCCATGATGCACCCGCTTCCGAAAACGCAGTCGTGCGCGATATGTGCGTTTTCCATGACGAGATTGTTGCTTCCCACGATGGTTTTTCCTTTAGAAGCGGTACCCCGGTTGACCGTCACATTCTCTCGGAAGATGTTGTTGTCTCCGATTTCGGCCGTGCTGTCCTCTCCCCTGAACTTGAGGTCTTGAGGTATGCCAGAGATTACTGCACCAGGGAAGAACGTGTTTCCATTTCCGATACGTGCTCCATAGAGAATGGAGACGCTATTCATCAGTACGTTGTTGTCGCCGATGACGACGTTTTTGTCGATGAAGCAGAAAGGGCCGATTTCGCAGTTCTCACCGATTTGCGCGTCTTTGTCGATATAGGCTAAGGGGCTGATTTTTGACATATTTGTTTAAATGGGAGTTAAATTTGAAATGGGAGTTAAAATGGGAGTTAAAGGGGGAGGCGAAAGTTCAGTTAATCGTTTTTCTTGTTTTGTATGATTCTTGCAGTGAACTCAGCCTCAGTGACCACTTCATCTCCCACGAAGACGAGTCCTTTCATGGAAGACATTCCGTGTCGTACAGGCGCTTCGAGTTTGACCTTGAAGATGAGAGTGTCGCCTGGCACCACTTTCTTTCTGAACTTCACATTGTCGATGGCCGTGAAATAGGTGGACCATTCCTCTGGGTTCTCGAGCGTGTTGAGCACGAGCAGTCCTCCAGCCTGAGCCATAGCCTCAACTTGGAGTACTCCCGGCATGACAGGTTCGGTGGGGAAGTGTCCTTGGAAGAAAGGTTCGTTGATAGTGACGTTTTTCACTCCCACGATATAGTTGTCGTCGATTTCGATGATTTTGTCGACCAGTTGCATGGGGTAGCGGTGTGGAAGCAGTTCTCGTATTCTGTTGATGTCGAGCACTGGTTCAGCGTTTGGGTCGTAAATGGGGCATTGCACCTCGTGCTTGCGGAGATATTTCCTGATTTCGCGCGCGAACTTATTATTTATAGAGTGTCCGGGTTTGATTGCGATGACTCTTCCTTTGATTGGTCTTCCGACAAGCGCCAAATCTCCCATGAGGTCGAGTAGTTTGTGCCTTGCCGGTTCGTTTGGCCAAGTGAGTGGTCTGTTGTTGAGGTATCCGAGGTGTGTAGCATCCTTATGCTCAATGCCCATGGTGTCGGCCAGTGCGTCGAATCTTTCCTGAGTGAGTTCGTTCTCGTAAACGACGATTGCGTTGTCGAGGTCGCCTCCCTTGATGAGGTTTGCGTTGAGGAGCGGTTCGATTTCCCTGACGAAGACGAAGGTCCTTGCAGATGCGATTTCTGCCCCGAAGTCGCTGATGGAGTTGAGTGTAGCGAATTGGTTAGCGAGTACTTTAGAGTTGAAAGCGATCATCACGTCGAGGCAGAAATTCTCGTCAGGAAGGAAGACGAGAGACTCTCCGTTAGGTCCTTTAACTTCAGTCTTGTGACGTACGACGAGGTAGTTCTTGTAAGCGTTTTGCTCTTGGAGTCCGACTTTCTGTATTTCCTTATGGAAGAAATATGCGCTGCCATCGAGAATAGGGATTTCAGGTCCGTTCGTCTCGATGAGGCAGTTGTCCACTCCGGAGGCATATAACGCCGCCATTAAGTGTTCGACAGTGCTCACTCTCACATTTCCTTTTTGCAAGACAGTACCACGCTGCGTGTCAGCCACGTTTTCGGCCACACAATCAATGACTGGTTGTCCTTCGAGGTCCAGTCTTTTGATTTTGTATCCGAAATCTTCAGGAGCCGGCTTAACAGTTGTGGTGAGCATCAATCCCGTATGGAGTCCTTTTCCCTTAACGGTGAAACTATCCTTCAGTGTCAGTTGCTTCTGCATAATATATGTTTCAATCTTTGTTTTCTAAATTTGCTTTCAACTCGTTCAACTCCCTCCTCAGTTCATTCAGTTCCCTGAACATCTCGGGCAGGTTTTTGTAGACCGCGCTGGACCTGGCGAAGTTCTGGTGCTCAAGGGCAGGATATCCCATGACGGTGACATTGCCTTTTTTGAGCATTCGTCCTCCAGGCAGTCCCGACTGAGCCCCTGCAAAGACGCGGTCGCCCAGTTCGATGTGTCCAGCCACTCCGACTTGTCCTCCGAGCATGCACCATTCTCCGATTTTGGTGCTGCCAGCCACACCGACTTGAGCCGACATGACGGTGTTGCTGCCGACGACGACATTGTGCGCGATTTGTACGAGGTTGTCGAGTTTCACGCCCTTGTGTATGACGGTAGCGCCCATGGTAGAGCGGTCGATGCAGGTGTTGGCACCGATTTCGACGTCGTCCTCGATGCAAACGATGCCGATTTGTGGAATTTTCTCATATCCTTCGGCAGTAGGTGCGAATCCGAATCCGTCGGCCCCGATGACAGCCCCCGCGTGTATGATGACTCTGTTTCCGATTTTGCATCCCTGGTACACAGTGACATTAGGAAAGAGAGTGCAGTCGTCTCCAAGAGTGACACCATCTTCAACAACACAACCAGGATACAAGCTGCACCCCTTTCCAATCCTCACGTTCTCGCCTATATAGACGAACGGCGCCACATAGCACTCATCTCCAATCTGCGCGCTCTCGGCAATGCATGCCTTGTCGCTCAGGCCGGTTTTGCGCTGTTTTGTGGATTCGTAAAAAGACAAGAGTTTAGCGATGGCCTCATAGGCGTTGTCCACCTTAATGAGGGTTGCCTTGACCGGTTTCGCCGGAACAAAACTCTTATTGACCAACACGACAGACGAGTTAGTGGAGTAGAGGTATTGCTCATATTTCATGTCAGCCAGAAACGATACGGCCCCTTTCACTCCTTCCTCAATTTTGGAGAAGGTGTTGACGACTTCGTTAGGATTGCCTACAATTTCTCCTTGAATCAATGCTGCTATCTGTTGTGCTGTGAATGCCATTTTATCTTTTTTGTTTCAATTATCAGTGCAAATTTAACAAATATAATCGATACATAATTGACATTGAATGTTTTTTTTTGTACTATCACATATTTTAACTTGTTAGATATGGTTATTTCAGGTGAAAAATTGCACACTTGCTTCCCTTTTTGAGTGGTGGAGGTGCCGTGTTACGGTATTGTCACTCCTTTTTGACCGTGGAAGTCCAGGGATGGAAGTCAAGTGGTTTTTCTGTGATAAGAAAAAACTTTGGTGTTTTTTCTGTATTTTCCCCATTGTATTTTGTGTTTTTGATTAGAATTCTATAAATTTGCCATTCAAAGGATGATTGTACACGATGAGACAAATGATTTCAGAATGCGGTGTGTATGGTTTTTCCGTTGAGCTACCTAACAAAAAAGAATATTAACTAACTAATTCCGATTATACAAATGAAGAGTTTTACTACTTTACTCAGAAGTTCGTTGTTGTTTCTTCTGTTTATAGGTTGTAGCGCAGCCTTTTCGGCGAATACGACCCAGAAAGTGAGCCAGGTCACGAGCGCAGTCACCCTGAGTGACGCAGTGGATTACGTGATTACGGGCAGTTCGCCATTCGCCTCAGGCGGCAGTGTGGACATCACCAACACAGAACATGCCGTGTTGATTATCCAGGGCATCAAGCCGAGCCAGGTGATTAGCAAGCATTTGAACACCCATGTATTCATCAATGGCGAGCAGGCCGTTGATGGCGTGAACTGCCAGGTGAAGCGTTACGCCATGGGTACCATCATCTTCCCCTATCCTAAGAATTTCAGGCCTTTGACTGTTTTCTCGGAAAAGAATTTCGAAGGCACTTCGGCCGACAATTTCGGTTTGGAGCACAGCGGTGGTTTCATGAACACCCTCTCCGCCGCCCAGTTGAACAACCAGATACACAGTTTCAAGCTCAAGCGCGGCTATATGGTGACTTTCGCCACAGGAAAGAGCGGTTGGGGCTACAGCCGTTGTTTCATCGCCGACACCGAGGACTTGGAGATTGCCGTGTTGCCCGATGTGCTTGACGGCACCATCACCTCCTACCGCGTGTTCAGTTGGTTCTATGCCAGCAAGAAGGGTCTGGCCTCCGACACCGACGCAGGTCGTAACGGTACGCTGAACTCCAGTTGGTGTTACGACTGGGCAGCAGGCGTGAACCGCCTGCCTGACGTGGAATGCGTACCCAACCATATTTACGAAGACTGGCCCTCTCCCTCCGCTTGCGGTTCTGTGACCTACGCCACGATGATGAAGACCAACAACGAGCCAGGCAACAGCGCCGACGACCATCCCCAGGACGTGGAGACGGTGCTGAACAACTGGCAGAACCTGATGCGCACGGGACTTCGTCTGTGTTCTGAGACATCTCATGACGGCAGTTGGGGCCACTTGCAGCAGTTCATCGCCGCCATAGACGCCCGCGGCTGGCGTTGCGACCTTCTCGACCTGCATTGCTACTGGAGTGGTGGATTCAACAATATGCAGTCTTATTACAATAATTACGGCAAGCGTCCGATTGTGATATCCGAGTGGGTATGGGGCGCTTCGTGGAACAATAACGGTATATTCGCCACAGACCGCAGTTTTTCCAAGGCCAACCAGCAGTTGAACAAAGACCACTTGGTGGGTATCCTCAGCGACCTTGAGAACTCTCCCTACGTGGAGCGCTATGCTTACTGGAACAGCGAGGCCGACTGCTCTAAGTTGATTAGGGGAAGTGAAGTGTCGATAGCCGGTCAGTACTATGCAGACTTGAAATCGAACATGGGTTACAACAAGGCCTACGAGAAGATACCGAATGTGGTCTATACCAAGCCCGAAGGCCTGACAGGCGAGTGGAACAAAAAGACAGGCACTTACAAAATCTCATGGAACGACAGCAACGGTGACATTATCAAATCCGTGCAGGTTCTCCGCAAGAACCCAGGCTCTAAGACCTACGAGACCATAGCCACCCTCGACCCTCTCGACCTCAACGGCAAGACAGTGACATACAATTATACCGACACCCTCACAGAAGCAGGCGCCTATTACTATCAAGTGGTGAATGTAGGTCCCAACAACCGCAAACTGGCCTCCGACGACGAGGTGTCGGTTACGGTTGCAGCGGCACAAAGCGCATCGGGAATGCAGTTCGGTGAACTCACCATCACCAACACAGAGGCTGTGGAAGTGAATTATTCAGAGCCCTTTGACACGATTCCAGCAGTGTTTATTGGTATTCCCTCTAATTCGAACGCCAATGTCGGTCTGTCGAGAAAAGTCTCGTCTGTATCGAAGAACAAATTCTCTTTCGCCTTCGTTCCGTGGATTAACGGTTCATCTTCCGAATTCGCCAAGGCAGAGACCGTAGATTTCCTGGCCATGCCATACGGTTCGAAAGTGTTTGATGATGGTCAGCAGTATGAGATAGGTTCGGGCAAAGCAACCAACACAGAGACCGAGATAGTCTTTGAGAAGCCTTTCCCCGAAGGAGTGACCCCCATTGTGATTGTAGAAATGCGTCCCACCCTCTCCAAGCCCCTTTTGACCAAGGTCTGGGACATCACCAACACCGGTTTCAAGGTTGTAGTGAAGGGCGAGGAGAAAGAAGGCTTGAAGATTGTCGCCAAGCAGAACTTCGCTTATCTGGCCATCACACCGGGTGAGACCAGGCTGGGCAACGGCAAGAAATTCTACGCCGGCATCGGTGAGAACCCCCTCTACGGCAAGACCTACAAGCAGGAGCATTTCCTTCTGGGTGAGGACACGCTCATGGTGCAGAACCCATTGGTGTTTGGCGCTACCCAGGAGAACAACACCGAAGCGCTTGGCGTGCTTCGCCGTGTCAGTGACATGACCCAGACGGGTGAAGACGGTGAGACTTACGTTGTCGGAATGCGCATCAAGAAGCAAGTGGATGAAACCACGTCTGCAGGTTACACAGCCGCCACTACAGGCGAGGCATTCGGCTGGGTGTTGCTGGTTGATGACGACGGTCCAGTTGATGCCGTTCGCGACATCATCTCAGACCGTTCGGGCATGCCGTTAGTCAAGGTAGATGCCAACCGCCGTATTGTTGTCAGTGGTGCTTACGAGTTGTTCACCGCCAGTGGCACCAAGGTGGCTCCAGGCTCATCCTTAGCCCCAGGCGTGTATTTGGTGAAGGTTGGCAAGAAGACCACGAAGGTGGTGGTTAGATAAAACAATCAACTAATCTAAAATATTATATGAACTTAAAGCAATTATTCCTTTCCGTGTTTGCGCTAACCGCCCTTTCGGTCGGAGCGCAGACACCCAAATGGCTGGATCCAGGCGTGAACAGAGAGAACAGGCTTGACAATGTGTCGAATTATTTCGCCTACGAGAGCGAGCAACTGGCCCAGCAGTCAAACAAGCAATCTTCGAAGCGTTATCTGTCGATTGAAGGCACATGGAAGTTCAACTGGGTGAAGGATGCGCAGGACCGTCCTGCCAACTTCTTCGCCACAGATTACAACGACTCAGGCTGGGCCTCGATGCCAGTGCCAGGCATGTGGGAAATGAACGGCTTCGGCATTCCCATCTACAAGAACGCCGGATACGTGTGGGCCAACCAGTTCAATCCCAACCCTCCATTCATTGAAGAGCGCAACAACCACGTTGGTTCCTATCGCCGTTCGTTCGCCATCCCTTCAGACTGGAAGGGGGATGACATATTCATCCACATCGGCTCAGCAACCAGCAACCTCACCATGTATGTCAACGGGCAGTACGTGGGTTACAGCGAGGACAGCAAGGTAGCCGCCGAATTCAACATCACGAAGTTCATCAAGCCAGGGCAGCAGAACCTCATAGCCATGCAGATTATGCGGTGGTGCGACGGCAGTTACTTGGAGGACCAGGACTTCTGGCGTCTGTGCGGTATAGCCCGCGAATGCTATATCTACGCCCGTCCGAAGGCGCATATCACCGACCTATTCATCACCCCCGACTTGACCAACAACTACAAGGACGGTAAGTTGAGCATCAAAATTGACGCTCCCTCAGCTACAGGTAAGACATTCACCGTGAAACTTGTTGACCCACAAGGTAACGACGTGACACCTAAACAGTTGTCAGGCCTCAAAATCGGACCTGACGGAAAAGGCGAGGCCGTCATCCTGAAACCCAACGCGCTCAAATGGTCGGCCGAGACCCCCAACCTCTACAAGCTCTATGTGTCGCTCTATGATGGTCTTCAACTTCTTGAGTGCATTCCCCAGCGAGTGGGTTTCCGCAAGGTGGAGATTAAGGACGCCCAGTTGCTGGTGAACGGCAAGCCAGTGCTCATCAAGGGAGTTGACCGTCATGAACTCGACCCCGACGGCGGTTATTGTGTCAGCGTGGAGCGCATGATTCAGGACATCAAGGTGATGAAGCAGCTCAATGTGAATGCCGACCGTACCTGCCATTATCCCAACGACCCACGTTGGTATGACCTCTGCGACGAGTACGGCATCTACATCACCGCTGAGGCCAACATCGAGTCGCACGGTATGGGCTATGGTGACCGCACACTGGCCAAGAACCCCATCTATCACGATGCACACGTCGAGCGCAACCAGAACAACGTGCGTTCGTTCAAGAACCACCCGAGCATTATCGTGTGGAGTCTTGGCAACGAGGCAGGTTACGGCAAGAACTTCGAGGACGCCTATGACTGGATTAAGGCTTACGACACCAGCCGTCCAGTTCAGTACGAGCAGGCCCACCAGACCGGCAAGACCGACATCTTCTGCCCGATGTACTTCGGCTATGAGGACTGCGAGCGCTATTCCCAGAACGATAATCCCCGTCCGCTCATCCAGTGCGAGTACGCCCATGCCATGGGTAACTCCATCGGAGGTTTCAAGGAGTACTGGGACTTGATTCGCAAGTACCCGAAGTACCAGGGAGGTTACATTTGGGACTTCATCGACCAGGGTTTCCGTGGCAAGAGTAAGGTGACCGGCAAGGAAATCTGGACCTACGGTGGTGACTACGGCCGTTTCGAGTCGTCGGACAACAACTTCAACTGCAACGGTGTGAT
>CACYEC010000151.1 GCA_902773225.1 uncultured Bacteroidales bacterium | reverse complement strand
TTGTTGGGCCGTCTTGACGCCGGCATCGCCATCAGTGGGAACACCCGTCAGGGAGTGTTGGAGATACCGCTTTATACAGAGAAGTTCATGGTTTATTTGTCGGAAAACTGTTGGAGGAAGCTTCCCGTGTTCAAGCCAGAGAACCTGGAGCATGAGAAGATGTGGGTGATGAAGGAGGCGCAATGCCTTCGTGAAAGTGCTTTCAGTTTCTGCAAGGCAAGGACCAAAGGACGGCACATCTACGAGGCTGGAAGTATCGAGACGTTGATACGCATCGTAGATGAGAATGGTGGTTTTACCATCATCCCCGAGATGCATTTGCCTTTCCTATCAGAAAAGCAACGTGAGAATGTGCGCCGCATAGAGGGCGACTATCTGTCTCAGCGCCGTGTCTCGCTCTATATCCGTGAGGACTATATCCGTCAGGGCATGCTCAACTCCATCACAAAGACACTCCTCCGTTTCATGCCAGATGGAATGATGGAGGAGCGTATAATGAAGTATGGCATTAGATTGTAGTAATTTTGTGACTCAAATAAATCCCTGAATATTGACTTCGCATTTTCCAAGGATTTAAGTAGCTGACATAACCATTTTTTGAAAGATTACAAGCCATCAGTGCCCTGAACCAAAACCTCCGTTCCAACGTGCTCAACGACCCAGAGACATTCTCTTGGTAACATAACACATACTGTAGACCATAAAAAAACAGGCTTTTTATAGCAAGAAGGCTATAATTTAAAATACCGGCCCAAGGGTTGAGATGGTCATGTAATGTTTCTTTCTTGTTGATTGTTGATGATTTGTTGGATGTTTTTTGTGGTACTCAAATGTTCAGTATTGGATAAATTTCCACAACTTCCTCAGAGTCTCTTCCGGATTCCATTGCTGGTTGAAAGTCCAACTCGCGGTGACGGTATGGTATTCGGGTGCTCCTTCAGCTTCGCTCAGGTTGTTGTTCATCCACGAGCCGTGACCACCCTCGCGTGTGCAGTTGTAGAAATACACCCGCTGTCCCCAAGGGCAGGGGTCGAGCACTTTGTCGGTATAGGCATAGCTGATGTTGCTGTCGAGAATGTTCTTCGACATTGAACAGGAGACGAAATAGAACTGTGAGTCGTGGTGGTAACGGCCAAGGACAGTAGGGCTGGCAGCATCGAAATGGGAGTTGGTGATGACAAGTTTCTTGCTCTTGTCACCCCGTCCGTCATGCCAGACAATGGCGCGGCTGTCGCCATAGAATTTGCACCTTGTGGCATAGCACCATCCCCGCGGGCATAGGAAATCGACACCTGGACAGCGCAACGAGAGGTCGGCGTGGTAGTACATGCCGTTGCCTTCGGGAGCCCATAGCGAGAGGGCATCATTGCCGTCTGCCCAGATGTTGCAGTTGACGATGATGGTGCGTGTGGCTCTTCCGAATACAGCCATCTGATGGCGTGTGGTGTTCTCCACCGTCGTACCGTAGTTGTTGTAGATAGTCATGCCGCTGATGACACAGTCGTCGGCACCCTCCTGTAGCACCAACACACCATTGCCCACAGGCTTGCCCTCATGCTCGGTTATTATTTGTGTCTCCTTGGTCTCTGCCATGACGAGCATGGTGCTGTCACGGTCTTCGCCCACCAACACGATGTGGGGCCGACAGATGATGACTTTCTGCATGTATGTTCCTTTGCGTAGGAAGATGGTGTAGGGCTTGTCGTTGTCTTGTGGGACTTTGTCGATGACTGCTTGGATGGACTCTCCCGGACTGATGATGGCATCGAAAAGCGCTGGGTCGGGCTTCACGGGGTCAAACAGTTTGATCAAGCCGTTTTCATTGGCTCCCTTGGTCGTTAAACTGACAGACACCTTGTGTGCCGGGTCATGTTTGTTTGCCCACTGCTCGTAAATGCCATAGAGCGATGCGGCACGGTCTCCATACCATGCATAGCCGTTACGGCGTTCCGAACCGATATCCTCGAGACGCTGGCGAGGAATGCCGTCGCGGTCGCACACGAAGGGCTTGCAGTGCTCCAGGTTGTAGTAGCGTGCCCATAAAGGACTGCCGTTGGGGGCTTTCACAAGTCTTACATCACGCTCGCCTGACTCCCATGAGAAGGTGCGCTCTATGCGCAGGCCCGTCAGTTTGTACGTGTCAAACCATTTCATGGCACCGTGGACGGCTCGTTTCACTTGGTCGTCGGGATGGGGGAGGGACATGAGCAGACTGACGATGGAGGCACTCTCCTGTGAGCAGAATGAGGGAAGTTCGAAAGCCCGGGCGTAAGCGGGGAGGAAGGTTTCCCGGTCGTGCTGCTGGCACCACACGGTGAGTTGGTCGCCAACGAGGATTTGGGTCTTCAGGATGCACTCCACTCCTTTGTTGAAAGCTTCACCCGCACGTTTGCGTAGTTCCTTGGTGGTAAGATTTTTCTCAAAAGGAGCTTTCGCCTCTGACATTTCACGTAGCAGGAGCATGGTGTTGACCATCGCATCGTCGTTGTAGGTGATGTGCACCTGGTATCCGTGAGGGTTGGGCCAGAACTGAGGCCATCCTCCATTGTCATATTGTCCGGAAAGCAGGTATTCCACCGCTTTGCAGAACGACTCGCGCACCTCTTTGTCGTGGGTGGCGTGGAAGAGTCGGGCCAGGAAGTGCATCTGGATGTTGGTGGCGTCGTTGTCCGTGGTGGAGTCGTCGATGCGTTGCTTGTCGGCAAGCACAGCCTCGCGTTGCGCTTGGGTGAGCGGACTCACCATGTCGATGTTTTTCGGCCAACCGCCGGTCACGCGTTGGTAGAGCATCACTTGCTCGCCAATGCGACGTGCCTCGTCGGTCTTGAAAAACGCTTCGTCGGTCTGGCGAAGGATGTGCTTCCACTGCTGGCTGTGTACCTGTGCTGATGAAAGGCAAGCCACCATGCAGCCAAAGATACACAATATGAAAATGCGTGTTTTAATTGAAGAGATATGGAGTGTCATGGCATGTGTCTGCTTGGTAGTAGTTTGTGTTATGTTTGTTCTCCGATAGTTGCAAAGTTAGTACTTTTATTTTGATATGTCAAATATAATTCCTTTCAATGTTGGAAAAACGATCAATTGTTACCCAAATGATTCCATTTTCCATGCAAAATCCCTCCAATCACCAGGACCAGGATGGGGTGTCAAAAAATGCTCCCGACCCTAAACCTGATGTGAAAAGGTGTCTTTCTCACTCTTGTGGAGGAAAATCACCCTTTGTGTAGGGAGTTTGTCATTTATTTCGTATTTTTGCAGACTTAATGGACATAAATGAATGGATTATGAGAAAATCGTTTGGCTTTTTTGTTTGGACTGTCATCTTTTGTATTACTGCCATTTCCTGCAAGGAAAACTATTCTATTGGGGAGAAAGTGGGAACACTCACAGAGTTTGCCCAGTCTGGCTTGTTTTGGGACTCTTGGGATGGACGTCTGAACCTGACACAGACAGGAATGAATACGGCTGGGGAACCTTTCGAGTTTTCATTCGATAATGACAGTAATGACCAAGACAGTCTGATCAGCATGTTTCAGCAGGCGCAGGTTGAAGGCTGGAAAATCAAAATCAAATATCATAGGGTAAAAGGTTGGAACTGGTTCCAAAACCGTGGTCGTTTCGACTATTTCGTGGACGGCATGGAGGTGTTGGACAAGAATTTTGCCAATGTTCTTCGCACAGGCAACAATCCTCAAGGACATGTCATTGATACCATCTATGTGGTGATTGACAAGTCTGAAGTGAGA
>CACYEC010000150.1 GCA_902773225.1 uncultured Bacteroidales bacterium | reverse complement strand
GCATCTGTAGCATGAGCCTTCTCTTGATGCTTTTTGAGTTTGATAGCCGCACGTATTTTTGTGACGGAATAATTCAGCTGCTCGATTTTCTCCTTACCTAGTAGGTCATAGGCTTCGACTATCAATGGGTCAGCAAAAGCTAAGTCACGTTTATATTGGCATTCTGCTTCTGTTTCACAGACTCCGAGTTCTTCCAACTGAGCAACTATTTCCTTGCGCTTTTCTCGGATAGATGCTGCCTTGGACTCAATCTTCAAACGTTCATAATCTCCGAACTTGTAGTATTGAGAGATGGGAGTCACATTGAAGTAACCGTATTCTTGATATGCTTGCAGTACACTACTGTAATTGTTGTAGATAACTTTCACCGTTTCCTCGTCAATGTAGTTATCAACCTTGTACGGGTCAATCTTATTGTTCTCGTCAAGAAACCGAGTGAAGGGTATAGTAGCCTGCGCTCTGTAGAATTCTTCCCGTTGTGTTGCGGTTGACGCTGAACGAGCCATTGTACCCATGTATTCATAGACGTACTTTTGGGCGCGGTAGGACTCTTCTATCTGCTCCCTGCTCCTTATCGGGTTACGTTTGTCGCAATTGCTTATGTGATATATCCTGTTCACACCATTACGGAACCTGCCTAAGATTTGAACGGCATCCATGTACGGATCAATCATCGTGTATTCGGCCGTAAAGCAGTCTGTAAGCATTACCACGTTAGGAGCTTCGGACAGTTCAATGTCAAGAGCACTGTAGAATCTGCTCGTCATCCAATTATAGCGAGCGATCCTTGATTCTTTCCATTCCTCGTAGGCATTCCTGAATTTGAAGGATTTCAGCTTGTCAACGCTCTTCTCAGAACAGAACACTGCTGATTCATCCATGACTCCCAGTTGCTTCATTAGCGATATTATCATATCGGTGGAATTGACAAAGAAGAAAACAGGTCGCTCGTCCGATGCCAAAGACTCCAACAGTTCCCGTGTGCTCTGCAACACATTATTAGTAGTGTATAGCTGCAAGTCCATTCTATAGTTATAATCAGGAACGAGCTTGATTATCTGGAAATCGTTGAAGCGAGGGTCAGCATATTGTGTCGGTGGAGTCGCTGAGACAACAGCCTTATCTTTGCACTGAAAGAACAAATCCATCGGTAAAGTGATGTCTGACCTGTAGTCGCAGTCCTTTACCATTTTCTGACATTCGTCGAACAATAGGAAGTAGCCATCGAATCGTATATCAATGTCGAGGTCATCAAATGCTTTTTGCACCTTTCTGAAGCTTTCAGGGGTGGTCAGAATCTTAATCCATTTGTATTGACAGAGACTGGTTTCAATATAGTCTGTAATCTTGTCCTGATAGACTCCTTGACATACTCCTTTAAGATTATCGCCCTTGTGTTTCGGATCATGAGTCTTACCGTAAATCACAGGTCTGGTCGGTTCGATGATAATGGAGTGTCGTGGAGCTTTGATCTCAGAGTAAGTTGCACCGATTCCTGTTATAGTCTTGTTGAGGATGGTATTTGTCTCGATCACAGAGTAGATATCGCTGAGATGCTGAGGTCTGCCATCCACCATAGAAAGGACAATTGTTTTTTCTTTCATAATATAATGAAGTGTGGAGGGAGAGCATAATTCCCTCCACGGTTTAAATTAAATGTCCTGCTTATGCTCACGCAGGTAATCAAGATTCTCTGAGGTGCGGGGAATGCGAAAGAATATCGTACCCTTGAACATTTCCTTCATAGCTGAAATTTTGTCTGGATACTCTCTAAATAGCGGCACGTACTGTAAGACCTGACTATTCTCGATGAACTGTTTCATAACTTCCCACTGGTAATCCTCACCAGCTTCTACCGTGTCACTCAACATCGGGTCGCCAGCATATTCGTTGACCTCACCAGTTATCATGTAATGGATGAGGTTGCTTGTGCGCTCTGCATCCAGCTCGTACTTGAAGCCTGCTACGGTTTTGGACTCTACCCAAGCGTAGGGGTGTTGAGTCTTTGTTGTCCCGAATTTCACTGAGAGCTTGTCACCTCGTTTCATCATCTTCATCACTTCGGCATGTGCGCCATTGTTATCATACTGCTGCTGTTTAACGCCTTGCAGTGCGAAAAAATCAAATGAAAAATTCATTTATATATTTTATTAATTACTGCCCTTTGCTTCGTGCGAGGCGGCATTTTTACCTCCAGAACTACTTCAACTCGCGCGCTGTCGTTTCGTTCTGGGTGCAAAGAAACAAAAATAGAAATGATTAATTGTGTAAAAAAGAAAAATCTGCAAATTTCACTCTTTTGCAGATTTTTGAACAAAGTTAGAACTAAATCGCACCATGAGACTTTACTATAGTAAAATCTAGAACACCTATATTACTAATTATCGTTGGATGGTAGTAATTGTCACATATAGGTACCCTTCCATTCTTTGCATCACTGAACAACTTGTTGTAATCAGTGTTGTTGGAGTTTGGGGGGACTAAAGAAAAACTATCTAGAATTGAGATAATTAATCCCTTTGTTTTTTCATCAACCATGCTTTCTCCGTTGAAATGAGCAAAAAAGGCTGTAAGTTCGCGAGCTATTTGATATGCAATGGTTCTCTTGCCTAGGACTTCTAACGCTATCTGCATTGTTCCTAGTGTATGATGCTTCCTATTGTCGTCTGCCATTATTGTGTTTGCAAATGACTTATTGAGCAACGTATTAAGAATAGTAGTTAGGACTTCATCACTTGAAAAGACAATTTTAGTTCTCTTTCTTTTATCTGGCAGCTTTCCAGTAATCGTGATGCTTTCTACATCTAAACCATTATTTAAAAGGCTAGCAAGTTTTATGTACAGATCTATGTCTCGTGTTTCTGTTACAAATATAGAATGCAACGCTTTCCATTGCCAAATCAGAACGCTTAGTTTCCATAGAGCATCAAGATTAATACTGTTCTTGCATTTGCCTGCGTAAAACTTCACACTTGAGAAAAAAGAGTCTTTAGTAATTCCATACTCCTTCGCATTGTGCAGAACTGCCTCATAATCAAGCGTTCTTATATCATTGTCATAGAACGCAGTTCCATCATTTAATTTTACCTGCCATAATAAATGTTGGCAATAATAATCTATATATTCGTTTTCATTCATGGCTCAAAGATAACAAAAAAACTCCACCTATCAAAATTCAAGCGGAGTTTTTTACGATCATTTACCAAAAACATATTTCACGACTTTGGCGTTTGCCTTGTTCTCGTTCTCAAAGTCTCTTTCGATATAGATGTCAGTGACTCTCATGGATTCATCCACATGGTTAAGGGCAGCGTGG
>CACYEC010000149.1 GCA_902773225.1 uncultured Bacteroidales bacterium | reverse complement strand
GCACGCCTCAGGGCATCATTGATGATCCACTGAATCTGCCCATTGGTGGAGCGGAACTCATCGGCCGCCCAACGTTCCAACGCCTGCATCGTGTCAGCATCTATTCTGAGGATGAAGCTCTTGTTGTTTTGTTCTTTTTTAGCCATAGCAGATTGCCTTTTATAAGTAGGTATTCTAAATTTGTCAACGAAATGTTCCCAGAATGTCCGCGGACATTCTGGGACAAAATAGACTGTTACTGATAGATCGACCCCGTGTTGACCACAGGCTGTGCATTGTCGTCGCCACAAAGTACCACGAGCAAGTTGCTCACCATGGCGGCCTTGCGCTCGTCGTCGAGTTCCACGACATTCTCCTTGGAAAGTTTGTCAAGCGCCATCTTCACCATGCTGACGGCTCCCTCCACAATCTTTTCCCTGGCTGCGATGATGGCGGTGGCCTGCTGACGGCGAAGCATCACCGCTGCGATTTCAGGTGCGTAGGCCAAGTAGTTGATACGTGCTTCCACCACTTCTATGCCAGCCATGGACAAGCGTTCACTGATTTTGTCCTCCAATTGCTGGTTGATCTCGTCGGAACCGTCACGTAGGGTGATAACATTGTCGTCTTCCTCATTGTCGTATGCATACTCTCCAGCCACCTGACGCAAAGCGGCGTCGGCCTGAATGCGAACGAAATTCTCCAAAGCAGTCATGACCACTGCAGCCGAGGTTGTGAGTTCTTGTCCTTTCTTCCCTTCCGCCATGGTCTGCACATCCACTTCAAACATGGCTTTGTAGGTGTCGCGCAGTTTCCAAACCAGCACTAGACCAATCATGACGGGATTACCCGACTTGTCGTTCACCTTGATAGGCTCAGCGTCAAGGTTGCGGGCACGCAAAGACAGCTTCTTAGTGGTGATGAAAGGATTCACCCAGTGGTAACCCGTCTCGGTAAGCGTACCACGGTACTTGCCAAAGAACATCATCACACGCGCCTCTCCTGGTTCCAGTTTCACAAATCCGCCAAAAGCAATGAGGTCGGCAATGAGTAGCACGACTCCCGTCACGGAAAACGAAATAGCATCTCCCGCTGTTCGAGAAGCTATGCCATTGATAATCAGATACACACTCACGAAAATCATGATGATAGTGACGAATAGCATCAATATACCATTGAGCCTCATCCCTTTGAATGTAAATTCTTTTGTTTCCATATTAGAATTGAATTGAGTGAATTGTTTGGATTTATAAAATAATATAAATGTGATATCAATTTGATATCGCAAAATTACATATAAAAAGTATACGGACAAACAGACTGCCGTATTTTAACACTTCTTTAACATTTCATCTCGTTTTCTCGATGAAAAAACTGCCATTTAGGAGACGCGCGCGGAAATGGGGATTGTCGGAAGGGGTGAGGTAGAAGTCAGGGATTCGTTGACGCTCGAGTTTCAAAGCAACGACTCCCATGTTCATGCGCAGATTGATTTCGATACAAGGATGTAGACAGATCCTTCCCCCCACATCTGCCAGCAACATGTCGATGCCGACCATGCCCTCATAGTCACAGCCAAAGGATGAGAGAAGGTGATGCTGATGATAGGAAACAAGCCGTTCCAAGAGTTTGGGATCAGCCCATGAAGAGACGATGTTATGAAGTATTTGTTCCTGAGAAGCCACCACATTTCTCTCGTATTTGCCAACGGCATCCGCCTTGAACAGAGAATAACCGAGAAAAGTGCAAAAACCATCACGACTCAAATAAAACTCCATAGCGAAATCCAGACGTTTGTCGTAAAACCTATCCAGGCACAAGCCACCTTGTTTCATCATGACTGCTTTTGCCCAACGGACGACGCTTCCGTCCATTTCATCCACGACAAGATTTCCCTTGCCACTGCTCGACCATGGCGCTTTGAGGATACAAGAGCCTTCAGCCAAGAGTTGATGCGCCTTACGGACCAGTTCATCCCAATCGCCGGTATAAGCCATATCCTTGCCTATCAATCGGTTTCCGAAACGATTGGAATCGTCATCGGATAGGATATTCGCGAACAACTCATTGATATAATTCACCGCGAAACAACGATTGGAGAACTGGCGCATCTTGCCGAGACTATCCGAGGCGGGCATAGCATCGGGACTGATTCCGAGACGAGTCAAACGGCGAGCCAGAGACAGATTCCATCCCCACGGAACAGGCTGAAGTTCGTTCCATTTGATGGACTTGTCAGACATCCGTCCCTTCCAATCTGCAAATCGGATGTATTTTTGCGTAAGTCCGTTCACCTCAAGCCTCGCATTCACCTCATCAGTGAAACGGACAGCCCTATCGATGTCGCTCACCAGAACAACATCACCATCATCAGCCCACCAAACGGGAAGGAGTTCCAATTCACGCTCCATACACTGAATCATTGGGGGCGGGGTGTAGTTGTCCAAACCGCTTGCCAATGCCATATCTGTGGAGCAGTTGAATACCAACAACCTGTTACTCATGAGTCTTTGCCATGCAAATGAATGATAGAAACTTATATAGCGCAAAGATAGCATATCTTTATATAGCTAATATGCACACTCATCATAAAAAAACAAAAAAGTGCGCCACATTGTTTATTTTTGTAAAGTCCACTTTGCAATATTGTTTTTTTTTCGTAATTTTGCAGAAAATTGCAAAGGAAAAGCGACAAAAGCGATGATTAGACATTTCTTGTGTCTTTTTCCCCATACAATTATCGAGATAAAAACAACCACATTAAAGGCAGAAAACCAACTACATGGACTCTTTCTTCCGTACTCACGCCTATTTAGTAGAGCATCTCAATGCTCCAGTTCGTCGTGACCTTATGGACGAGATCGACTGGAACCACCGGTTGATTGGTATAAAAGGTACCAGAGGTGTTGGCAAAACCACATTCCTCCTCCAATACGCCAAGGAAAAATTCAATCCCGACGACCGTTCTTGCCTGTATATCAACACCAACAACTTCTATGTCCAGGACATTGGCATCCGCCAATTCGCCGGTGAGTTCTACAACCATGGCGGCCGAGTGTTGCTCATCGACCAAGTGTTCAAACTCCCCGACTGGAGCCGTCAGTTGCGCGACTGCTACGACCGCTACCCCAACCTGAAAATTGTTTTCACAGGGTCATCGGTGATGCGTCTGAAAGAGGAGAACCCGGAACTCAACGGCATCGTTCATTCCTACAACCTCCGAGGTTTTTCCTTCAGAGAGTATCTGAATCTGGTAACCGGCCACAACTTTCCCTCCTACCCTCTAAATGAGATAGAAAAACGCCATGTAGAGATTGCAACAGAAATCACCAAACAAGTGAATCCCCGCAAATACCTCAACGACTACCTTCACCATGGATTCTACCCGTTCTTCCTGGAAAAGCGCGATTTCTCAGAGAACCTCCTCAAGACGATGAACATGATGATTGAAGTGGATATCCTCTTGCTGAAGCAAATCGAGTTGAAGTACCTTGCAAAAATCAAGAAACTCTTCTACTTGCTGACCTGTAACGGCACAAGCGTACCCAACGTGAGCCAGCTGGCAAAGACCCTCAACATCTCTCGTGCCACAGTGATGAACTATATCAAGTACTTGATGGAAGCTCGTTTGGTGAACATCATTTACAACATAGGAGAGGAGTTCCCCAAAAAGCCAGGCAGAGTGCAGTTGCACAACCCCAACCTGCTCTACAGTTTCTACCCCCAGAGTTTCGACCAGCACGATGTCTGGGAGACCTTCTTCTGCAACACGATGTGGAAAGACCATGTGCTGAACAAGGACGGTAAGGGCGGCGCCTTCATTGTTGATGGCCAACGTCGCTACAAGGTGGTGGAGCATCCCTCTCGTCTGAAGAACGGCATAGACATTTTCTTCGCAGTGAACAACTGCGATGTGGGTACCAACAACCAGATTCCTCTTTGGCTCTTCGGTTTCCTGTATTGACATTGACCGTCATCAACTACGACAACAAAATAAGCCCTTCGCAACAAAAGGCAAATTACAATACAAACAAAAAACTATAAACTTTTTCACAAAACAGTTATGAGTAAAGAAAAG
>CACYEC010000148.1 GCA_902773225.1 uncultured Bacteroidales bacterium | reverse complement strand
GAACTCATGGCTCAGGTCTTCTACCTTCGACCAGCGTTTTGGACCAGCCCATCCGTGTGGATGCTCAGGATTCTGTGTTCTTGCCGTATATAGATAACCGTCGGGTTCCTGTGCGCTGGCAATCACGGCGATGACCGAGTCAACGTATGCCTCGAGTTTCTTGTCGGGATAGGTTTGGAGCAGATAACTTGCGCCTTCGATGGTCTTATAGGGGTCAGTGTCGTCGAAGGAGTAGCCCATAACACCATCAACCTTGAACACCTTCGATGGGTCTTTAAGGTGTTCTGCAGCATTCGAGAAATTGGTGTAGCGGCCTTCTGATTCGCACTTGCTGAAGGCCAGAGGAATGGTGACATTGCGGCTGGCTTCCAATCGCTGTCCCCAGAAAGTCCCTGGAGTGACCTTCACACTCGTGAAAGGTACAGGTGTGATGGGGTAGCCCGACTTGTCGCTCTGGGCCTGTGCGCCTTGGGTTGTGACAACCATCAGCGCCGCTAACGATAAAATCTTCTGTGGTTTCATAATTAGTTCATGTTAGTTTGTTATTTTTATACAAATTATTTGCAATAATACACTATTTTCTCCAATTTACAAAGGAATATGCATAAAATTGTGTAGATGACACTTGTTTTTCTGATAAGATGAATTTTTATACTGTCAATCAGCGTTTTTGCCAAATGTGGATGTCATCGAAAGTCACGTAGGCCTTGTTGTCGGAATAGGTGGTCTGGTAGATGCCCACTCGCAATGGCTGGTCGTTGAACTGAGCGAACGATGCGCGTCCGTTCACGGGCATCTGTGTCCATGTCTTTCCGTCCTTGCTGGTGAGGAACACGAACTCGTTGCCAATACGCTGGATTTGCATCCATGGGTCGTAGTTCCATCCCTTGTTGTTGGGATATTGCGGACGGTAGCCTCGGTTGACCACAGTGAGCATGTTGCCACAGTTGTAACTGGGGAACACACCGAGGTGAACCAGTTGCTGGCGGTTGCCTTGCAGGCGTTGGAGGATGAGGCCTCCCTCGTTGTAGGCGGGGGTGTTGTGGCGGTCCGCGCCGGTGAGGTCGGTCACATGGCACTGCATCACGAAGTCGCCCTTCACTTCCACAGCCTCGATGGGACCGGCTTGCGATGGGTCGTCGTTGAGGTTAGTGCCTGCCGACTCCAGTTTGACAGTGCCGTTCTCGCCCTTGGCGGTGATGGGAGATGCCAAATCAACGAAATCGTTGGCTGATATCTTGACCTTGGTGCTGAGTACGGGAACCTCGTTTCCGAAGACATCGCGAATCTTGGCATACACCTCTTTGCCTTTGAGTGTCAGAACCTGGGTGCTCTCGCTGGTCTGTTGTGCTGTGGAAAGGGCAGTGGAGTCATTCCCGCAGGCGAAGGTGAAGTTGTAGATGCCTTTTTCCAGTGGGATGCCGTTGCTGTCGGTGATGCTGGCCATCAGTACAGTGGGTGCAAGGGCTTTGACGTTCAGTTTCAGTACTTTGGTCTTGAGCGGACTCTTGTCTGAGATGCTCTTGAGTTGTGTAGGGTCGAAGTCGGAGGGTTTGTTCATTTCTTCTGCAATGTCACCCTCCGTGAAGGGGCGGTCATAGACGCTGAGGGAGTGGAGATAACCCGAGAAGGGGCTGCCACCGTCATAACGTGAACCAAGCGTGATGCTGCCGTTGGGTCGGAGCATAAGGAAGATGTTCTTTTCCGACACGAGTTCGCGGTTGCAGTAAATACGTTCCATAAAACCGTCGAAAGTGAGGGTCCAGTGTTGCCATTGGCCTTCCACCACTGCCTTGGGGTTCCCGGCGTTTTCAAAGGATGCGTTGTGCGCCACCAGTCCTTCGCTTCGGCTGCTGCCGTTGCGCAGTTCCACGGTGGCGAGGTCGTTGCCCACGGGCATGAGTTGTGCTACGGTTTCTTGTTCGCTCACGTCGGGGTTGAGCACCCATGCTGTGACGGTGTAGGGTGCGTTGTAGGTCAGGGTGCGCAGGTCGAGGTTGTTGACGTTGATGTGTTCAGCACCGCTGAATCGGAATGCGGATTTTCCTTGCATTGGCACCACGGGTACACCGTCGAAGAAGGTACCGAAATCATAGTTGTCGGCGTTCAACTCATAGAGTTTGTTCCCTTTGGCTTTGGTCTGCTGCTTGAGTTCGCTTTCCACGTCTTTTTGGTGGATGTCGGGATAGCCTGCCAGAATGGCTTGCTCATCTACATCGGGCATGGGGATGAGTTGGAGTGGGTCGGCTTTTTTTGTGGCGTGATAGACTTTCACGTTCCAGATGGCTGGGAAGTGTCCGTTTTTCTGTGTGTCGGTGATGGTGATGCGGATGTATCTGGCCATGGCGGGTTGGCCTTTCACGCCTTTCTGTTTGTAGCCTTCGCAGACATCCACCATGGGTGAACCTTGCTGGTGGTTGTCGGTGTGGTCGGCGAAGAGGGTCCAGTCGGTGCCGTTGTCGGAGATGTCGATGCGGTATTGGTAGAAGAAGGTGGTGTACTCGAACTGGGTGAAAATCTCGTTGAAGGCTTTCTGTCCACCGAGGTCGATGGTGAGGCTGGCGGGAGCGTTGGCATCGGCGGCGCGCCAAAGCGTGCCGTTGTTGTCATCCACGGCGTATTCGGGTTTGAACCAGTCGGAATATGTGGATGAAGCCTCTACCTTGGCGCCGAAGGCAAGGTTGGGCAACGTGTTCTTCTTCGCTTGTTTGGCGAGCGATGCGGGGATGAGGCCTTCGTGGGTGGGCCGGATGGGCAGGATATTGCCTTCGCGGTCGAACTCCATCTTGTCGATGCAGAGTTGACGGTGGAAACCGTGGATGGCATGGGGATTGTTGTGTCGGTGATAAACGATATAGTATTCATCGCCGTCTTGCAGGATGGAGTGGTGACCTGGGCCGTGGATGGTACCATCGGCATTGGTCTTGAGGATGCAGCCCTTGTATTCGTAAGGCCCCATTGGACCGTCTTTCGAGATGGCATATTGCACGCGGTAGGTGTCGTCGTGGCAGGAACCTGAGGAATAGGTGAAATAGTAGATGCCGTCTTTCTTGAATACGAATGGCGCCTCGAAGAAGTCGGTGATTTCGGTGTTGAGGATGAGTTTCTTGTCGGTGAACGTCTTGCCGTCGGGACAAAGTTTCGCCACGCCGCAGCCGAAGTCCTTGTAGATGCCCCAGGTGCCGAAGTAGAGGTATTCACTCCCGTCGTCATCGCGGAAAAGTTGTGGGTCGAGTGTGATGGCATTGTGAACGAAGCGGTCGGGTACAAGCACCGCATCCGCTTCGCCCAAACGGTTTTTCCAAGGTCCGATGGGTGATGAACTCTCACCTACACGAACCACGCACGGCGTGCAATAATAGTATCGGTACGTGCCGTCAGGCTGCTGCACCACATCGGGTGCCCAGACCACCTCCGTTGTCGGCCAGTTCAGCAGTACGTTGCGCCAGTTGACAAAGTCTTTCGACATCCACACCTGGGCAGGACCGTAGCCGTTGCCTGTGCCGTCGGTGGTGGCATAGATATAATAGGTGTCGCCGAATTTTCTAATAGTGGGGTCGGCGAAATAGCCAGGTATGAAGGGGTTGCCTGCGGCTGGGGTGTTCCATTGGACGGATGACTGGGCATGGCTACAGGCTATGCTTGCTGAGAAGAGTAGAGTAAGTAAAGGATTTCTCATCTTTGTGGGGGAATATCGGTTCTTTCCGTTTGATCGTTTAAGGTAACTTCTAAAAATCGCTTGCAATTTTAACGATAATTCCATAAAATTCATAATATCAGCAGAATAATAATTCGATAATTCAATAATTCGTGATAAATAGAATATCCCTTAAATGACAAATCGTTTTATCGATTAATCGTTATTACGAAAAAAAAGGGAAATTAGGAATATGTAAAAAAGGGCGGCCGGATGGTCGCCCCTTTTATAGCGAAATGAAAGTTGCGGCAGTGAATTACTTCACGAGCACCTTCTTGCCGTTCTGGATGTAGATGCCACGGTTGAGGCCTTCCACGCTGTTGGCGTTCTTGCGAACGATGCGGCCGCTGAGGTCATAGATGTTGGCATTGTTGTTCTCGCTATTCACAACGCTGATGCTTTGAGCGGTGTCGTGGGTGGCGAGTTGAATACTGATGATGTAGCGCTTCGAACCGTAGTTGAGAGCCAGACGAGTGGAGTAAACTTGTCCTTCTGCAGGTGGCACGAGGCAGTAGGTCG
>CACYEC010000147.1 GCA_902773225.1 uncultured Bacteroidales bacterium | reverse complement strand
GGCAGCACGAACAGTCACGCTCATCACGAGCGAACAAATCCAACAGGCGCCTGTCAACAGCGTCAACGACATTCTCAAACTGGCCGCAGGCGTCGATGTCCGGCAACGCGGTGGCTATGGTATTCAAACGGACATCAGCATCAATGGCGGCACACACGACCAAATCGTGATTCTTCTTAACGGTGTGAATATTTCATCGCCACACACCGGGCACCTCGCCGCCGACTTCCCTGTTTCTATTGAAGACATCGACCACATCGAGATTCTCGAGGGGGCGGCAAGTCGTGTCTATGGCACCAGCGCTTTCAGCGGAGCCATCAACATCGTCACCAAGCACAACGACGACAACCAACTCTCTCTCGGAGCCAAAGGCGGAAGTTTCGGCACCTTTGGAACCAACGCTGCGGCAACACTCAATACGGGGACTTTGCACAACCGCCTCAGTGGGGCGTTCACCCGTTCTGACGGAGGGGTGACCAATGGCGATTTCGAGAAGTTCAATGCTTTCTACCAAGGCGGAGTGCTTGCCAACCAAACCGATGTGGATTGGCAACTCGGCATGAGTGGCATGAACTATGGCGCCAACACTTTCTATTCGGGCCGTTTCCCAAACCAGTACGAGAGCAACCGACGCTACATGGCTTCGGTCAGCGCGCATAGCCAAGGGAAGGTCTCCCTACACCCTACGCTTTACTTCAACCGTGCGCTCGACCATTACCAACTGATTCGAGGCACACAGACTGGCGAGAATTTCCACCTCACCGATGTCTATGGAGCAAGTCTCAATGCCGCTACAACGTGGGTGCTCGGAACATCTGTCATCGGTGCGGAGGTGAGAAACGAGGGCATCCTCTCCACCAGCCTCGGACGACCACTCAACGAATCGGAATACGTTGATATACCAGGAAGAAACGGACGCTACTACACGAGACGCGACAACCGAACCAACATCTGCTATTTCCTCGAACACGATGTGGTGCTCGAGCATTTCACCGTCAGCGCTGGACTGATGGCTAACATGAACACTGCACTCGACTACCGATATCGCCTCTACCCTGGTGTCGATATCAGTTATCGACCCAACAACTCCTTACGTCTCTATGCTTCATGGAACAAGGCACAACGAATGCCCACATTTACTGACCTTTATTACAAGAGTCCCACTCAGGAAGGCAACATCGGACTCAAACCTGAGGAGACGGATGAGTTCAACATCGGAGCGTCATTCCATCAGCATGGACTGAGAGGGGAGGTGAGGACTTTCTACCGAAAACAGAAAAACATGATCGACTGGGTGATGTGGCCAAGCGACAGCACAAACAACTACACCACCTTCCATGCCTCCAACTTCAAGGCCGACAACATGGGCTTCTCCCTCAACGGTTCCATCGCTTTCCGTGAATGGGGCAACCCGGATTTCCCGCTCAATCAGTTGACGGCCAGTTACACGTATATACACCAGAAACGCAAGGACGATGTGGAAATCTACGCAAGCAGTTATGCGATGGATTACCTGCGCCACAAGTTGGTGTTTTCACTCTCTTCCCGTATCGTCTCGCATCTGAATGCCTTGCTCACCTATCGCTGGCAACAGCGAATGGGCTCGTTCGTGCAATACACCCCAACAATCGACCAGGAAGGCAACACTACTTATGCGGCTGCAACACGGCCCTACCATCCCTATGGTCTTCTCGACCTCAAACTCTCATGGGATGCACCACGTTACCAACTGTATCTCGAGGCCAACAACCTCACTTCCTATCGCTACTACGACATTGGTAACGTCCGCCAGCCTGGCTTCTGGGTCATGGCGGGAGCGAGAATCAACGTCAATCTCTGACTATAAGGGGGAGGGCTGCATAAGCATCTTGACTGTGGGGTAAGTAGGCGTCCTGCTTGCTTTGCTGATGTCATAAGTTGAAAGCCCACATTCCTTCTGGGCGTGCAAGCGGAGGCTTGCTGAAATATGCCCGTAGCTTGTGGACCCTCCCCCTTTTTCTCAATCCGCCTGCTAAAACCGATATCACGTCATCCCGATATTCCGATATCCCGATGACTTTTTTTGTTTATTTAAGACTTATCTTCGCCTCATTTTTCAGAAAATGACTAAATTTGCATTTCATGACGGAGTATGTGGCAAGATGAACAGTCCTCACACCGC
>CACYEC010000146.1 GCA_902773225.1 uncultured Bacteroidales bacterium | reverse complement strand
TGCTCGAACAACTCAAACAGACGATTACACTACCCTACATCATCTTTACCACGGCATATTCCGACCGAAAGTACCTGATGAGTGCCATCAAACTATCGGCGGTGGATTACCTGCTGAAACCCATTGACAAGGGAGAATTGGCAGCGGCAATCGCCAAGGCTACTGACAGAGCAGAAGCGGAGATACCCAACCAACCCAACTTGCCTGAGAAACTGAGTTTCAAAACGAGCAACGGAAGAATTCTGATTGCAGCCGACGATATCGCCTACATCAAGGCTGACGGCAACTATGCAAAAATCACCACCTTCCTAAGTCAGGACTTAGTGCTGGAAAATCTCCTGTCATTACAACAACGTCTGCCCAACGATATCTTCATCAGAGTGGACCGAAGCACCATCGTCAACCTGTCAAAGGTATACCGACTGAACCAACAACAGCACACCTGCACCCTTCAGTCTAAAGACGGAAAGTTGCAAATGCTTGATTTATCGAAAAGCGGAATTGAAATGCTGATGGAAATGATGGGATAAGTTCAGAGAAACATGGGACAACTTTCCGCTCATCCTTTCTTCTTACGTTTCTTCCTGGCCTTGAGTTGCTCGACGATGGCATAGTGGATGGATGCCTCCATAAGTTTCTCCTGACGAGTCAAAATATCGGCGAATAACTCATGTGCTGGAATGTTGTCTTCCTTGAGGGATGTGGCTTTGTCGGCATCTGCAGCGGCGGCATCAAGATTGCCCATGGCTAAAAAGGTCTTGCCGCGTTGGTAAAGTGCTTTGAAATGAACGGGATTGATGGATAATGCCTTGTTGAATGAACCTATGGCATCGTTGAGTTTGCCGCAACGGCTTTCGGTCATCCCTCTTGCCACGTATGCATCCACATACATCGGATTGAGGTTGAGTGCCTTGTTGAAATTGGCTATCGCTGCTTCTGGCTCATCCATCTCCAGACAATTCTCGCCAAGGGAATAATATTCCTCTGCGCATTTGTTCAGTTGTTCCTGCTTGGTGTCAAGTTCTTGCTTCAGTTGCTTGATTTCGAACTTCAAGTCATCGGTCTTGCCCTTCAACGTGTTCACTACTCCGAGTTTGCGACGGATAAAACGTTTGATAAGGGGTTTTTCTATATCATAGCGAAGATGGATGGCTTTGAAGAAGTGGGTGAGAAAAGCATCGAAGTCTGCCTTGTCAAAACTATCCACAGCATCTTTATACGCAATATCGGCTGAGGCTCGCTTGAGTGCGGCATCAACGGCCTGCTGGTCGTTGAACTGACGGGCAAAAGCAACGATAGCAGGATTCACAAAAACATCACTGCGCTCGATTTTCTTGGTCAACGACAATCCTTCTAAACTACGGCAACGACTCAAGGCCACATAAGACTGTCCACCGGCGAAGGCACCACCCGTCATGTCGATGTTCACACGGTTGAAGGTCAGGCCCTGGCTCTTATGGATGGTTATAGCCCATGCCAGACGGACAGGGAACTGAACATAGACACCTAACTCCTCCTCTTCTATTTTCTTCTCCTCTTCATTGTAGGTGTAACGCACATTAGCCCATTGCTCTTTCTCCACATCAAACTCCTCTCCTGTATCCGTCGTGATGTAAAGGTACTTGCCTTCCAAATCTATGGCGGTAATCACGCCCAGTGTGCCATTAACCCAACGTTTGTCCATGTCGTTCTTCACGAAAATCACTTGTGCACCGACCTTCAATTCCAGTTCCTTGGGCGAGGGCATCATCGTCTCAGGAAAATCGCCCTTTACCTCACCGACAAAAGTGCAAGTGTCTCCTGGCAAACGGGCCAAGCGGGAGGAATTGATGATATCCACTGTGTCACGCCGGGTGGCTAATGTGATGACCAATTCCTTTTCTACCAACTCCTCCATGGAGCCCATTCCATCAATGCCGTCCATTTCATCATCTGACTTCGACTGATCTCCTCCCATATCCTCTTCTTGACTATTACCTCCTTGCTCAGTTTGGGTGTCTTGTTCGTGATAGGCTGTATTGATGAGTTGGAGGTCAAGAGCGGAGGCTGTGTTGGTGCGTATATGATCGAGCACGGTGATAAAAGTCCGGTCGTTCTGACGATAGACCTTGGAGAGTTCAATGCTGACCAACCGCATCTGCGAGAACACATGAGCGGAGAAGAAATATGGGGTCTCCCAGAAACGACGCAAGATGTCGCTCTCGTCGCGTGTCACCACTGGTTCCAATTGGAACACATCGCCCACCAACAACATCTGCTTGCCTCCGAAAGGTTCCCGCATATTCCCTGAATAGATGCGGAGAATGCGGTCAATGAAGTCGATGATATCTGCCCTCACCATCGAAATCTCGTCGATGATAATGAGTTCAAGTTCCTTGATGAGTTTGCAATGCAACTTATTGTAACGGAGAAAAGCCCTCAACTTGGTGGAAGAGGAGAAACGACTGTCGTCGGGAACCAAAGGATGAAAGGGAAGTTTGAAGAAACTATGCAAGGTGGCACCTCCTGCATTGATGGCAGCAATACCTGTAGGTGCCAGAACAACGTGTTTCTTCTTTGTTGTGGCACAAACATACTTCAAGAACGTGGACTTACCCGTTCCTGCCTTTCCTGTGAGGAAGATGGAGTTGCGGGTGAAGGTCACAAGGTCGAGCGCACGCTTGAATTCAGGGGTTGATATGTCAATGTCCTCAATATCCAACGGTCAACGTTTTAATTTGAAGAATGACTTCATCAGGCGAGCGGCCTCATCGGCAAGCACCCCCTGCTCCACAATGGTCTTCGGGTGCATGGCATCGGGCGCGTATTTGCGGAAACCGCGTTTCTCATCTGCAGCACCATAGACCAAACGCCCCATTTGCGCCCAGGCTATTGCTCCGGCACACATCACGCAGGGTTCCACAGTGACATAGAGAGTGCAGCGGTCGAGGTATTTGCCACCAAGGGTTTCCTCGGCTGCCGTAATGGCCTGCATCTCCGCATGAGCCGTGACATCCTGCAAGCGTTCTGTGAGGTTATGACCTCGGCCTATTACCTGGTCATCGCACACCACCACACAACCGATTGGAATCTCGTCCATAGCCAAAGCCACTTTGGCCTCGGCCAATGCCATACGCATGTACTTTTCGTCGTTGTTGTCCATTGATTCTTGGAAGGGAGTTGAGGGGGAAGTATAAAGGAAACCCTGGTTTATCTGCAAGTATTATTTCAAATAAGTATTGATAATTTCCTGAGCCGCCTCATCGCCAAGTTCCTTGGCGCGGTTGAGGTTCTGCAAAGCTGCCGTCTTATCGCCTTTCTGCAACTGAGCGTAACCTAACATACGGTAGGCATCGGCATTCTCACTGTCGAGTTGCAAGGTTTGCTGTGCCGCCTTGATACATTCGTCAAGTTGGTTCACACGGAGCAAAATAGCACATTTCTCTAAATAGAACAAAGGTTCACGAGGGGCGGCTGAAATGGCCAACTCAATATCATCTATCGCTTGTTGATACATACGAGCCTTGGTTTCCAACTGCGCCTTATCGTAGTAGAATGTGGCATTGACCTTGTTGTTACTCAAATAACAGAACTCATTGTAGTCCTTCACCGCATCGCGGTATTTACCTGCGGCTTCAAAGAGTTTGCCTCTGCGCAACACAAATGTAGCGGCATCGGCAGGATGCGGTGTGGGAAACATGGCCAAAGCGGAGTCCATCAACTCTATCACCTCACTGAGACTGTCGCCACGAGCTTCAGCTGCTAAAGACGCTGCATAAAGAGTAGCGGGGGAACGGTCCGAACTATGGTTCAACTCATCATAAATAGCGTATGCCTTGTCAAATTCCGACATCGCCACATGCAACTGGGCTTTCTCCAGCTTGTAATCCAGGCGAGGCTGAAGGGACAACGCTTCGTCAATATAGCCCATCGCCCGCTCAAAGGTCCATTTCTCATATTTGGGCTCTGGCTGATAAATCAGTTTGTTGTGAATCAGTTGGCAAACATTATATAAAGCCTCATCTCGTACGGGAGAGAGTTTCAGGTAGGTCTGAAGGTCACTTTCTGCCTCGTCAAAACGCTGAAGGTCGGTGAGGGGCGTCGCTCTGCGGAGATAACCCTCAGCATTGTCGGGATATTTACGGACAAAGAGGTTGAGCATGTCCATATACTCCTCATTGGATGTTGAACGAGACTTGAAATAGAGATAGACAAGACTCTCACCCACAGAAGAGGGCAGTCCTTTGCTGATATTGATTTTGCTGAGGGCCAACGTCTCGTTCTTGGATGGTATCGCATTGATGGTGAGTGTACGGAAATGGTTTGCATCAAGAATATACCCTTTTCCTCCCATCGATGGCTGAGCAACTCCGAAGAGTTGACCTTCCTGGGTGAAAACGGGACAGGCGTTGAATTTTCCATCGTAAGCCTTGGAGGTAGAATAATACTTCACACTGTCGTTGATGGCGGATATCTCAGAGATGGTGGCCACTTGATACGATGGCTCCTTGGGCGAGTAAGACAGTATGTAAACGGTAGCACCGACATTCTGTGCTTTCACTTCTGGCTGGATTGCCACTGTCTTATCTACCTTGACGCTGAACTTCACCAAACCGTAGGTCTCGTCGGCACCGAGGATGTAGTCCACATCATACTTCTTGCCACCAGCATCTACCACCACTGCCTTGGAGGCGCCGGCAAATAAGGAATAATCAGCAATGGCCTCGCCCTGGGTGTTAATGAAGAAACCAGTACCTGAATGTATCAAATTGTCCTTATTGTCGTAAGTCATCACAGAAACGATTCCCTTGGAGACCTTAGAAGCCCACTTGGGAAGATTCTGTGCAATAATAGCGGTACTGAAACTGAAAGCAATGATGAATAAGGCTGCTATTTTT
Organism: uncultured Bacteroidales bacterium; assembly: GCA_902773225.1. GTDB lineage: Bacteria > Bacteroidota > Bacteroidia > Bacteroidales > Bacteroidaceae > RUG11857. The sequence goes on along the minus strand of CACYEC010000146.1, from coordinate 11,672 downwards.
TTCATTTTTTTGATTAATATTTTCAGATTTGTCAGATTATTCAAATTATTCAGGTTTTCGGAATTCTCGGATTACTCAGAATATCTGATTACTCGGATTATTCAGAAGGATTCGGAATCAAGCCCAGCAATGACTTGGCATTGTCGATGGCGGCTTGCGTGATTTGCTCGCCACTGAGCATATTCGCTATCTCAGCGACACGTTCGTCGTTGGTCAATTCTGCAACATGAGAAGTGGTGGTGTCGGCATCATTGTCCTTCCACACCTTGTAATGATGTGTGCCAATGGCTGCAATCTGGGGCAAGTGGGTGATGCTGATGACCTGACGGTTGGCTGCTCCCATCTCTTGCATGATATGAGCCATCTTCTCCGCTATGGTACCCGACACTCCTGTGTCTATTTCATCGAAGATGATGGTGGGCAATTTCACAGCATTGGCGATAATTGCCTTAAGACTGAGCATCACACGCGATATCTCACCGCCTGACGCCACACTCGAAATCTTCTGCATGGAGGCATTCTTGTTGGCCGAGAAAAGAAATGACACCTTGTCCTGACCTGTGGCTCCTGGTTCCTTGTCTTGCTCTATCTCCACCTTGAACCTTGCGGCTGGAATGCCTATCACCGACAAACGTGCAACAATTTCCTTTTCCAGTTTCTTGGACGACGCGACTCGCTGTTTGGAAAGCACACTGGCTTTCTGCAGAACTTGATTCCTGCTTTCCTTATAGGCCTTGCGTTTTTCTTCGATATTCTCGTCACTGTTCTCTATCTCGCTGAGACGTTTCTGCAGGTCGTTGTAGAGTTCTATCAGTCGGTCCACACTGTCGGCATGATGCTTCTGCTCCAACGTGTAGATGGAGTTCAGACGGTCTGTAACGGCATCAAGACGTTCTGGGTCGTATTCCACCCGCTCTGCACCGCTATCGAGTTCGTCGGCGATGTCCTTGAGCTCGATATAGCAACTGTCGATGCGGTCAGATAGTTCACTCGCCGAGGGATAGTTTCCTGCGATGCCATTGAGCGTGGTGCAACATTCCTTAAGCAGATTGAGCATGCTGTGTTCATCGTTGCTAATGATGGAGGATGCCTTGTAAAGTGCTTGTTTGATGTCCTCTGCGTGTTCCAGGATAACTTGCTCCTCTTCCAGTTCCTTGTCCTCGCCTTCCTTCAGTTTCAACTCGGCTATCTGGTTCACCTGGAACCGTATGTAGTCCTCATCCTCCTTGTTCCGCTTGGCGTTATCTTCTGCTTCCTTGAGTTCTCGCTCGGCCTTCTTCATAGCACGAAACAGGTTGCCGTATTCTTCCAAATCGGTCTTGGCGCCGGCAAGGATATCAAGGATTCCTAATTGGAAATCCTCTTTGTTGAGAAGCAGGTTCTGGTGTTGCGAATGGATATCAATGAGTTTCTCGCCTAATTCTTTCAACTGAGCCAGCGATGCCGGAGTGTCGTTGATGAAAGCACGGCTTTTACCTGCAGAAGTGAGTTCCCTGCGGATAATACATTCTTGGCCGTCGAAATCAAGGTCGTTGTCACGGAAGAAATCATCAAGACCATAATCGCCTACATCGAACACAGCCTCCACCAAACAACGTTTAGCGCCATTCTTCACAGATTTGGAATCCGCGCGCTGACCTCGCAACAACCCCAAAGCACCAAGGATAATGGACTTACCCGCTCCTGTCTCGCCTGTGATAGTGGAGAAACCTGGGTGCAACTGCAAGTCCAACCGCTCTATCAGAGCATAGTTCTCTATATGTAATGAACGAATCATCTCTTATTTTTTCTTGATTTTGTCCCACTCACGGCTTTGTGAGGCATTGAGATTCATGACAATGTCATAGACCTGTTCTTTTTCCTTGTCTGTGCCATGACCCTTGTAGATGTTCACAATCTCATCGCGTTTGTAGTCGCTGAATATCTGGGGAAGCATACTTTGTGGTTTGTTGGAGTGTGCCTCGTCAAGCAATTCCAATGCATTGGACACCTCTGCACGGCCACGGTCAACATTGTTAGCCATTTCGTCCAGTCCTTCACGATGGTATTTGTACATCATCTGGCGGAATGGCTCCATCGAACTTTCCAAATAATCGTTGATGATGGCGTGACGGTTGCGGTCGTCCTCAAACGCTTTCCAGCCTTTCTGGGACATGGTCTGACAACTGTTGACAATGGTCTCCACCCTGTTGAGTACCTCGGTACCGCCTAAGGGAGACATGGTGTCAAGGTCCATACCAATGAACAGATAAGCGTAATATGCCATCAATGCGGTGAGGTCGTTGTCGATATTGTTCTCATTGAACTCCAATGGGTCGTATTCCTTATAGGTGAAGTTGAAATTGTCATCGCGCATACTGAACACTGTGGTGTTGTAGGAGGAATTGAACACGGGTCTGGTGAGTTGGAACAGACATTGGGCTCCAAAGACGTTGGTGTTGGGGTCGTAGGTCTTCACGCTAATCAGCATCGTGCAACTGATGCGCTCTACCTTACCAAACTGCAAGTCCGTCCAAGTCCTGTTGTTCATGAATTCATTGAGGGCTGTCTGAAGGGTCTCAAACACACTGGTGTTCGTTCCCTGGACCTGCGAATGATTCACCGTCACCTTGCATTCCAGTTCCTGAGCACTGACCGTAACAATTCCCCACAGCCAACTGACCATCGTCAAAAGAAAAATCTGCAAGGCGACTTTCAAACGCAGCCTCCCTCCTTCACAAAACCATTTTATAGCCATATATAAATATAATCGTTAATATTTATTTCTTTATATGATGCCCTTATTATCGTTTAATCGTTAATCGTTTAATCGTTTAATCGTTATAACGAAATAACGAAATCCCGAAATAACGAATAACTCCCGATTTTCCTCATTGCCAGCCTATGCCTTTTTCATCTCCTGTTCAAGTTCGTCAACGATGTCACCTGCCACTTCCAACTTCGACTTGAGCGGATATTCCTTCATCTCGTCAGTTTTGATAATGGTGATTTTATTGGTATCGACACGGAAACCCGCACCTTTGTCGTTGAGCGAATTGAGCACGATGAAGTCGAAGTTCTTCTTCTTGAGTTTGGCCTGAGCATTAGCGTTCTCATCGTTGGTTTCCAATGCGAACCCTACCAGCACCTGGGCATCGGTTTTCATCTTCCCCAGTTCGGCGGCAATGTCTTTGGTGGGCTTCAGCGTAATGTTGAGTTCATCTCCTTTGCGCTTGATTTTGTGGTCGGCTGTATCGACTGGAGTGAAGTCGGCCACAGCGGCACTGAGGATTGCAGCGTCGGCTTTAGGGTAGATGGCAACAGACGCCTCGTACATCTGATTGGCCGATTCCACATTCACAACCTCAAGATTCGGGTGCTGGGGCACTGCGATGCTCACTGGACCAAGAACGAGTTTCACCTGTGCTCCTCGCTTCAGACACTCATTGACTATCGCCATCCCCATCTTGCCCGATGAATAGTTGCCGATGAACCTGACTGGGTCGATTTTCTCGTATGTGGGACCTGCGGTGACAAGAATGGTCTTACCTGATAGTGTCTGGTGCTGACGGAAGAATTCAGTGATGCGATTCACGATGTTCTCAGGTTCCTCCATCCTACCCTTGCCTTCAAGATGACTGGCAAGGAAACCTGAAGTGGGCTCGATAATCACATTACCATAGGAACGGAGTATCTGCAAGTTGGCCTGAGTCGCTGGGTGAGCATACATATCGAGGTCCATGGCTGGTGCCAACATCACGGGAGCCTTCATAGATAGGTATGTGGTGAGCAACATATTGTCGGCAACACCATGCGCCATCTTGGCTATCGTGTTGGCGGACGCTGGAGCGATGACCATGAGGTCTGCCCACAGCCCAAGGGAAACATGACTGTGCCATGTACCATCACGCTGAGAAAAGAACTCGCTCACAACAGGTTTGCTGGTAAGGGCTGACAGCGTGATGGGCGTGATGAACTCCTTTCCGGCTGGTGTGATGACCACCTGAACCTCCGCGCCTTGTTTGATGAGCATCCTGATAAGCAGGCATGACTTGTAGGCTGCTATGCTGCCTGTGATGCCCAGTACGATTTTCTTGCCTTTCAACATAGTCTTTCTATTTTTTCTTTGGCTGATATTTCATATTGAGCCATATCTTCGTGAGGACTTGCTTGGTGTTGCGAGAAAAATCCCCACGCTGAATCCAGTTGTAAAAACCGGGTTCCTGAGTCAGCACCTCACGAAGTTTACGGCCTTTGTGCTTACCGAAGTTCACCATCTCCTCACCTTGCTCATTGTAGATGAAACGCCCGTCGAAGTCTATATTGTTGTTCAAACGGGAGAATTCGGCAAGGAAATGGACATCGTTCTGCAAGTCATCGGGATAACGGTCGAGTTGCGCTTCCATCACATCCAGGGTCGCACGGGTATCCGCTGCAGCTGAATGCGCGTTGACAAGTTCCTTGCCACAGTAAAACTGATAGGCTGCTGATAAAGTGCGTTTCTCCATCTTGTGGAAGATGTTCTGAACGTCGATGAAATCACGATGCAACGTGTCGAACTCAAGATTGCACCTCTGGAACTCCTCTATCAACAACGGCACATCAAGTTTATTGGAGTTGAAACCTCCTACATCACATCCCTCGAAAAAGGCATAGATGTCGTCGGACACGTCCTTGAACGTCGGACAGTCCTTCACGTCATCGTCTGTGATGCCATGCACCGCTGTGCTCGTCTCGGGAATATGACTTCCTGGATTGATTCTGATGGTCCTGGTGTCCTCCATTCCGTTGGGATGAATCTTTATCATCGAAATCTCGACAATACGGTCGGTGGCGACATTCACGCCGGTGGTCTCCAAGTCGAAGAATATCAAGGGACGTTTTAATTTCAATTTCATATCGGGTTGAAAACGTTATATGAAGATGACGGATAGCGATAGAATACCACCCGTCATCATCTGTCAGATTATTTGGTGTTCTCGCGACATGCCTTGATAAGGTCAGTCGTTGAGCATCAATGGCATAAGAATCATCAGCACTTCCTCATTTTCCTCCTGAACATCGGGAGAAATCACACCTGCTCGGCTGGGGTCGGCCAGTTTGACACAGATGTTCTCGCCTTTCAGGTTGTTGAGAACGTCGAGCATGAATGGACCACTGAAACCGATGCTGATCGGTGTGCCGTTATAGTCGCACATGATTTTCTCTTCCGCATTGGTGGAGAATTCAATGTCATTGGCTGAAAGGGTGAGCATGTTGTTCTCGAAATGAAGGCTGATAAGCCCGTTGCTTTCGCTGGCAAACACAAGCACACGGCGAACTGCGCTGATGAATGCCATGTGATCGACTGTGGCGACAAACGGGTTGTCCTGGGGTATCACTGAGTTATAGTTCGGGTAACGGCCTTCTATCAGACTGCAAGTCACACAGTAGATGCCCGACACTATCTTGGCTTTCTTGTCATTGAACTCTATGGTAGTGACTCCTTCCTCCTTGGGAGCGATGCCCTTGATGAAGTTGGCTGGCTTCTTGGGAAGTACGAAAGAACTGGTGAGGTTGGTTGCCACATTCATGAAATTGTGACGGACAAGTTTGTGACCGTCACTCGACACCATCACAAGGTTTTCCGGACTGACATCAAAGTAGATTCCGTTCATGATAGGACGTATCTCATCCTCGCCAATGGCGAACAACGTGCTGGCCAATCCATTGGTCACCACTTTGTTGCTGATCTCAAGCCTCGAGGTATAAGGCTCGTCTTCGTCCAATGCGGGGAAAGGAGCGCCATCCTGGCCAATGAAATTGTAATGGCCATTGAGGTACTTCACCTCTATCATGAATGTCTCGTCATTGACATCAAAAGTGATAGGCTGTTCGGGAACTTCTTTCAATGCCTCGATGAGGGTTTTTGCATTGGCGGCAAACATACCATCGGTTTCGGTTTCACTGGCATCTATTAAAGTTGTTACGGTATTCTCGTTGTCGGATGCACGCAGTTCGAGTTGACTTCCTCTTAGGGTGAACAGAATTGATTCCAGAATGCTGATGCTGTTCTTTGAATTGATGACACGGCTGATGGTTTGGAGCCGTGTAAATAGGTCTTTGCTTGAAACGGTAAATCTCATAACTTATGGTTGTTTTTTAATGATTATTTCTGTTTACATCGAATGGCCTGCCAAGGTATCGAGCCTTCGCTAAACTATGACTTGGCTCTTGCATTGCATAAAAAACGGCCTTCTCGCTTACGAACTACAAAAATACAAATACTTTGCAAATTTTAGGCACAATTTAGCATTAAAATTCGTTTAGTTTAAAATTATTTTATACTTTTGTCCGCAATTTACGAAAAAGAGATTATGGAAATTACAGGTAAAATTATCGCAGTGCTCGAAGCACGAGGCGGAACTTCCGCACGAACAGGCTCGCCCTGGAAGATGCAAGAATATGTTTTGGAGACCATTAACGAGCAGTACCCTCGCAGAATGTGCTTTAATGTATTTGGAGAGGATAAAATCGCATCAATGAACATCCAGCAGAATGAAATCATGACTGTGTATTTCGACTTCAACGCCCGTGAATACCAGGGACGCTGGTACAACGACATTCGTGCGTGGAAGGTGGACCGAAACGTCAATGTAGCCCCTGGCACACAGTTCACAACTGATGGGCAAGCGCCTTTTAACAATCCGGCACAGCCTGCACAGCCACAGCCAACCGCACAAGCACCAACTCAACCAACTGCACCTGCATTTGACAATGGTGGCGGCAACGACAGCGAGGACCTCCCCTTCTAAACGGGTTGTATCGCTTCTGCGCTAAACACTCACATGGTTATCTGAAAGTCTGAATCGAACCCGAAAGACAGATTTTGAACCTGAAAAGACAAACGGCGCTGGATGATGGTTTCTCCACATCCAGCGCCGTTTGATTTCTTTATCGTTCAAATAGTTCAGGCAGAAAGTTCCATTGACTCTCGACTTTCATGACGAGTGTCTTCCACCCAGCTAAAAGCAAAAACTACCCGTTCATGCTCAACAGGAACTCGTCGTTGTTGAGTGTACGCTCCAAACGCGTCTTCACAAACTCCATGGCTTCTGTTGGTGTCATGTCGGCAAGGTGATTGCGCAATATCCACATACGTCTCAGCGTCATCTCGTCCTGGAGAAGTTCGTCGCGACGGGTACTTGAGGCAACAATGTTCACGGCAGGGAAGACACGCTTGTTGGACAGCGTGCGGTCAAGCTGCAACTCGCTGTTGCCTGTTCCCTTGAATTCCTCGAAGATGACTTCGTCCATCTTGCTGCCTGTGTCAATAAGCGCTGTGGCGATGATGGTGAGAGAGCCTCCTCCTTCAATATTACGAGCCGCACCAAAGAAACGCTTGGGTTTCTGCAAGGCATTGGCATCCACACCACCAGTAAGCACCTTACCCGATGCCGGATTCACGGTGTTGTAGGCACGGGCCAGACGGGTGATGGAATCAAGGAAGATGACCACATCATGACCGCACTCCACCATCCTCTTGGCTTTCTCAAGCACAATGCCCGCTATCTTCACGTGGTTTTCGGCTGGGGCGTCAAAAGTGGAGGCTATCACCTCTGCGTTCACCGTACGAGCCATATCGGTCACCTCCTCTGGACGCTCGTCGATGAGCAGCATCATGATGTATGCCTCGGGATGGTTAGCGGCTATGGCATTGGCGATGTCCTTCATGAGCATTGTCTTACCAGTCTTGGGCTGGGCCACAATCAGAGCGCGCTGACCTTTGCCTATAGGCGAGAAGAGGTCTACTACGCGAAGGCTTGTGCTGTCGCCCGAACCTTTGCAGAGTTGGAACTTCTCATCCGGGAACAAAGGGGTGAGGAATTCGAATGGTATCCGGTCGCGAACAATCTGCGGGTCTCTGCCGTTGATGGTCTTCACTTCTACGAGCGGGAAGAACTTCTCCCCTTCCTTCGGAGGACGAATCGTGCAGCATACCACATCACCTGTCTTCATGCTGTAGTGCTTAATCTGGGCCTGGCTCACATAGATGTCGTCGGGAGAGGGCAAATAGTTATAGTCCGAACTGCGCAGGAAACCGTAATTGTCAATCACTTCCAGCACACCACTGCATTCCAGCAAATCGCTGAAGTCATACTCGACACTTGGCTGAGGAACACTCTTGCCTACATTGTTTGACAAAACTTCCTGCTGCGCACTTGGCATGTAAGAGGCTTTTTCTTCCTTCTTGGTGTACGATGGCATGTTGTCGAGGATGTTGTATCTGGCCTCCTCATTGGGGATGTCCTGAAGAATGATGAAATCCACGCCGTCATCCACTGCCTCGGGGGCTGGATCCTTGCCAATGACTATGGTTTCTGTCGGGAAGTCGCCACCATTCTGGACGAACTGCTGCTCAGGAATGTCGTTGGCGTCTGCGATTGCAACCGGGGGTTCCCCAGCCTCGGATTCTTTCCCCGCATCGTCGGCTACTTTCTCCTCTGCTGGCTTGGTGTCCGCCTCGTTTTCCACGACTACAGTCTCCGATTTCTTCTTACGTCCTCTCTTCTTGGGAGCAGGAGCCTCTTCCGTCGTTCCACCATTTGCAGCCACATCCACTGCTTCCTCTTGCTTAGCGGCCTTTTTCGGACCTCTTTTCTTTGGTGCTACTGGCTCTGCTGGCTCTGTTTGAACCTCTGGCTCTTTTTGCTCCACACTCTCGGCTTCCGCTGCTGGGGTGGACGCGGCCTGGGCTGCTGTCAACATCTTACGGTCCTCTTCTGAGAGGTCGGCAAACAACCCGTCGTCCTTGATTTTACGTTCCACCTTGTCAACCTTCTTAGCGTCACCCTGATTCGCTGTATATACCTTATCGACATTCTTCACGCTTACACGGGTGCGCTTCTTTGTCGTCTTTTCCTTGTTGGCACTATTCGCAACAGATTCACTGACGCTTTTCTCGATGATATCGTAGATGACGTCTATCTTTTCTCTTTTCTTGTAATCAGGAATCTCAAGTTTTTCCGCCAAACTGAAAAACTCCTCCTGGCTCATGCTTTCGAGCTCTGATTTTTTGTACGACATGTTTAAACTGTTAGGAGGTCCCTATTCCAACATACATTCCTACACGAAAACAATCGACAACCGACCCAACGGTTCTCCATCAGCAAAATTCGACGAATATGAACTTTTTTCTACTGCAGGATGATGCAATAATTCATCAGAGCGTAGTTTGCCCCAACGAAAACTGCAATATAGTCTCAGCCTTGTGTGAAATGTGATTTATCGAAAAGCATCAATGCTTTTTAATGAAAATGATGATTGAATGATAAGTTGGATAGGCGCATACTTTTTCTATACATATTGACGTAAACGCCTCGGAACATGGACCTGAAAATTAATAATAGATTTGAAATATCGTGTTGTTATATAATTCTTGAATCCAAATTCAAATGCAAAGTTAAGTATTTTTACTTTCACTGCCAAATAAAAACACCTTTTTTTATTCGTTACGCCAAAAACTATGAACCACAGCCTTCAATAATTGTGTCTTTTCCCATCCACTGTTATCAGCTTCCCCCCGTTGGTTTGTCTGTATGGCTTCGTTTCCTCGTTTATCCGTTTTCCCGTTTATCCGTTTCCCCGTTTATCCGACAAAAGCATTTTATCTAATGGTCAATGGTCAATGCCAACACCGTGCCGTAAGTTGGAACATTGTCCATAGCGTGTTCGGGAGTTGTCTTGCCAGTGAGGATGAGGGCCGAAGCGAGAATGCCGCCATGACAGAATACGGCGACGCTGTTGAGGCCGGAACTCTTGATTTTCTCGATAAATTGCCTTGTCCGCTCAACCACATCCATCAAGCACTCGCCACCTGGGGCATGTTGATGCAGGTAGTCATCGCACCACTCAGAGAATCGGGCATCCTCACGATAAAGCGTGTTGTAGTTGCCCATCTCCCATTCGCCGAAATTGAATTCTTTCACCAAGTCCTCACGCTCGGCATCGGGATAACCGCAGAAACGGGCCAGCTCCACACAACGGGTCAACGGACTGGTGAACACATGGTCGAAGCGCACGCCTTCGATTTGCTGTTTCACTCGGGTTGCCTCTTCGACGAAAGTGTCGTTGAGCGGAACGTCGCTCTGCCCATAGCAGGTGCCGGCTGGCACTTTGACGGATGTATGGCGGATGAAGTAAATAGTCATTTTTGCGTATAGTTTTGAAAAAAAGCGTGGGTGCATCCCGCTTACGCTTGAACGACACCCACGCCTCGATGAATGATACAATTGAACTGGCAGAATGCCTATTATCTCACAGGCGAAATCACGAACGTGAAGTCGTAGTTCTGATAGGGCATCTGGTACTCCCTGCGGGGCCATGCTCCCCAACTGTTCACACAACCCACACCCATCTCGCGCTGAGCGATGTGCACTGAGGTGAAGGGACGTGGGGTGAGGTCGCCCGAGTGGTGCTGTTTCTTGTCCATGCCTGTCGTCAGGTCTTCCTCAAGGTAGTTGATGCTCTGGCATTCCATCGGAGCGTTGCTCGTGAACTCCAGTCCCTTGCCGGCGGCGTTGAGAACCTTCCAGTAGCGTACCTGGGTCTTGTTGCCCGACTCCTGAGGACGGACGTAAGGATAGTACTGGTCAGCCACCTTCTGTGAGTACTTGCCTAATGGTGAGGCATTGTTGCGGTCGATGTAGTTCTCGAATGGACCCTTGCCATAGAACTCCACATGGTCGAACTCCTTCGGCATCTGCATCTGCATACCGTAGCGGAGCAACTGTGGTTTCTGCTCGGCGTTCTCGTTCACTGTCAGTTTCTCGTTGACGATAATCTTGCCTTCTGGAGTGATGATATAGGTCATGTCAAGACGGGAGTCGGTTGACCTCATCTCGTAACTGGCGGTCACCTTCACGCTGTTGCCCTCGTATGCCCAGTGAATGGTGTCGCGGCCAAGGCTCAACCTCGGGTTCTGCCATGCGGCCAGACGACGTTGCATACCTGCGCCGTAGTCATTGTCGGTCGGAGCGCGCCAGAAGTCGGGACGCAACTGGAAGTCTTCCTGCATCATCGGCTTGCCATCCACATCAAGATAAGTGATGAAGCCGTTGTTGTGCTTGTCGAAGATGACATCCACGCCGTTGGCGCTGAATGTCACGCAGTCAACAAATGCATCGACTTTCACTTTCTCGCCTTCGGCCTTGGCGATGGCTTCGGGGTTAGCGAACTGGTAGTCGGTCAGCACGAACTGCTCGTGGGCGACCTTCTCGCCGCTCTTCATCAATGGTTCGTCGTTCACCAGCACATACTCGAGGTTGCAAACCAACTCCTTGCCTGCAAGCGACTTGTCCTTCAAAGCCTTGGCGATGTCGGCAATCTTCACCTGCTTGCGCGACTGCGGGGCGATATTGAGCTTGCTCACATCGATAGTGCCTTCACTCACTTTCGAGCCTTCTGCCTCAATGGTGTAGTTCAGTTTCACGTTCTTGATGGGCACGAAGAAATTCTCATTGAAGATTTCCACTGTCCCGCTCGCCTTGTTGGTCAATGTGGACCAGATATTCTGATAGTAGTACTGAACTTCCCATGCGTGTGGGTTGGGCACACGGTCGGGACTGATCACACCGTTGCAGTTGAAGTTGTTGTCCGACGACTCGAAACGGCCGTAGTCACCACCGTAGGTCCAGATTTCCTTGCCGGTCACC
>CACYEC010000145.1 GCA_902773225.1 uncultured Bacteroidales bacterium | reverse complement strand
TTGGAGGTAGCCGATGGTGGAGCATTGTGGATGGCAACCCACCAAAGCCTACTGAGCCTCAGCGTCAACAATAACAACACCCTCAACACGCTCAATTACTACACTATAGCAGGACTGCCACACTTCAGGGGATTCAGCAACTACCTGTCGGCCCGCAGCAGCAATGGCAGCCTGGCCTTTGCTGGAGTGGCGGCCTTCACGAGCTTCCATCCCGATAGCCTGCCACGAGCGACAGGCACCAACAAGGTGAACATCACCAACATCAGGATTGGCGGAAAAAGCGTTGGCGACATTCCTTTAGATGAACGCGAAGACATCCTGAACCTTCTGCCGCCTTACACCGAAAAAATAGTACTCAAGTCGAACCAAAACAACTTCTCTTTGGAGTTCTCCACCTTCAATTTCGCCTCCACTCCATACACGGCTTACGCTTATATGCTGGAAGGCTACGACAAGGAATGGATGTATGCAGAACAGGGCGTCAACTCCGTGAATTACAGCAACCTGCCATCAGGCACCTACACCTTCCGCCTTCGTGGTGCCGACCCCCAATCCCTGTGGTCGCAGAAAGACAGGATGCTGACCATCGTCGTACTGCCACCCCTTTGGCTCCGCTGGTGGGCATTGCTGCTCTACGCATTGATGGCATTGGGAATCATTTTCGGCGCTGTGAGATACTACCGCTCCCGACTTCTCCAGCGTCAACAACTCCAAATCGCGCAGATGGAAGCTGAAAAAGTGGAAGAACTCAACCACAAGAAACTGCAGTTCTACACCAACATCACCCACGACCTGATGACACCACTCACCATCATCTCGGCATCGGTGGATACCATGCAGGGAGAAGGCAAAAACGTGATACAAAACAATGTGAACCGACTGATGCGCCTTTTGGAACAAATCCTGCAGTTCAGGAAAGCGGAAACGGGCAATCTAAGGCTCACGGTATCGAAAGGCGACATCGCTGACTTTTGCCGAAGGGAGATAGAGAGCATACAACCTCTTATGCAGAAGAAACAACTGCACCTGTCAATTGTGACCTCCCCTGAAACGGTAAGGGGATATTTCGACCCCGACGCTCTCGACAAGATTCTCTACAACCTCCTTTCCAACGCCGCAAAATACAACCGTCCAATGGGCTATGTCCAAGTGAGCATGGTGCAGACTGATGAGAACCCTAACCAAGTGGTCATCACGGTGAAAGACAACGGTATGGGCATCAAAAAGGAGAAACAAGCCACGCTCTTCGACCGTTTCTATGAAGGGGAACACCGCAAATTCAACACTTACGGCACAGGTATTGGATTATCACTCACCCGCGACCTGGTACACCTACACCATGGTGAGATTTCTTTCGAAAGCGAGGAGGGCGTAGGCACAACCTTCACCATCACCTTGCCAATAGACAAAGCTTCGTTCTCCGAAGAGGAAATCGATGACCAATACACCGTGACACCCTCGGAAAACGAAAGCACTGAACTTACAGAGATGAGCGATAAAGAGGACAACGCCCCCTCTGTCCAAACTATGGGCAAGGTGCTCGTGGTGGAGGACAACGACGACATTCTCGCCATCCTGCGACATCTACTCTCTACCAAATACCAAGTGCTGACCGCCTACAACGGCAAAGAAGCATTGGAGATTCTGGAAAACGAATCGGTGGATTTAGTGGTGACCGACATCATGATGCCCGTGATGGACGGCATGGAACTACTATGCCATATTCGAGAAAACGCTGACAACGCCCACCTTCCCGTCATCATGCTCACCGCCAAGCGCGACGACCAAGACCGTGCTGAGAGTTACAGCGCCGGAGCCGACGCCTACATCACAAAACCTTTCAACTCCAACGTGCTGATGTCGCGTGTGGAAAACCTGATGGAACGTAGCCAGGCGACGAAGAAAGAACTGAAAAAGAAGGACTTGGTGGGCATGACCGACATCGACCTTACATCGTCAGACGAGGAGTTCCTCAAGCGATGCATCGCTTGCGTACAGAAGAACATCGGCAACTTTGACTTTGACCAACAGCAGTTCGCCGAACAAACTGGCACCTCGAAATCGACACTCTACAAGAAACTCAAGACGCTCACAGGCATGAACACTTCGGCTTTTATCCGCAGCATCCGAATGAAAACCGCCTGCGAAGTATTGGAGAAGAACCCAACTATACGCATCTCTGACTTGGCCTACAGCGTGGGTTACAACGACCCCAAGTACTTCTCCTCCTGTTTCAAGAAAGACTTCGGTATGCTCCCCAGTGAATATGTGAAAAGCTGATGGTCAACGGTCAAAAATGCGATTGAGCGAGGGCAGAGCTAAGCTTGCTTAAGCTATGCCGAGCGTGAGCGTTTTATCAAATGGTCAACGGTCAGCGTTCAACTTCGGAGAGAGCCTCAGCCCCACCTCCACCTGTTTTCTGTCCGATACTTTCTTCTCCAGGATATAATGTCGGGAAGAGCCTTTCGCATCGCTGAGGTAATAAGAACTCACCACACGCCAACCCCGTTCGCCCAGATAGTTGACCGCATCCATAGGTGAGCGGAACTTGATGGGCTGTCCTTTCTCGTCATAGAGCAAGGCATTAGGATAGCGAGAGTAACCGAAGTCAAAGGTAATCTGTACGAACTGGTCCATGCCACTATTCCCCACCGTCACCTCGCAATATGCATTGTACTGCACCTGCTTCTGCTGTGCCCATCCAAAGCAGCATACAGACAACAATGCCAACAACAATAGATATCTTCTCATTTTATTCTTAGTTTTATAGTTATTCATTCGTATGTGTCAGTGTTGATTATCACTATTCCTGACAAGGCAAAAATAACACCTTCTTTCCTTAAAACCAAACAAATAAAAGAGAATCCTTGACCATAAGTCGAAAAATGTACAATTCCATTCTTAGGTATTTCTGCATGGTATATGGATAGTAAAGGAAGAAAGGACAAGTGATACATCCGATTAGAACTAAAAATCGGGCATTAATGCCATGAGTTTAAGGGAAAAGTTGTAACTTGCACCCAGAGAACAAAACAAGGAGCAATTATGTTTTATCCAATTGGCATACAGGATTTCGAGAAGATACGCCAGCAAGGATGTCTGTACATCGACAAGACAGGGTTGGTTTATAAATTGGCAAAAGGCATAGGATACTATTTCCTCAGCCGTCCCCGCCGTTTTGGCAAGAGTCTGCTCATTAGCACCATGGAGGCATATTTCCTCGGAAAAAAGGAATTGTTCAAAGGACTGGCAATGGAACAGTTGGAGCAAGACTGGACTGTCTATCCCGTGTTTCACCTCGACCTGAACACGGGCGAATACAAGGATAAGGATGGTTTTCATGATATTTTATATAATAAATTGTCAGAATGGGAAAGGCTTTACGGCAGTTCGCCGACCGAGACCAATCCTTCACTGAAATTC